>CBDUKY010000122.1:0-8363 GCA_965367925.1 uncultured Pseudomonadales bacterium
GTTGGCAAATAACTATCAGCAAGCGCTGGCAATAAACCTGATGATGTATCAGGTGAAAAAACGAGATCGGGAATATGGTTTGCTGCTTCGAGCTCTGGAAGATCAAGGTAAGCTTGATAGGCAATTAGAGTATTTGCCTGGCGACGATGAGTTGAAAGAGCGGCGTGCTAGACGTCAGTATTTTACCCCACCGGAAATCGCGGTGCTGACCAGTTATGTAAAAGGTGATTTGAAAGAACAGCTTGCCGGCGCTAGTTTTCTGGATGAGCCTTACATCCGAAAGGAAATGCTCGTCGCCTTTCCGGATCGGCTGGTGAAACAGTTCAGCAAGGAAATTAGTCAACACAGATTGCATCGTGAGTTAGCGGCAACCCAGATTGCTAACGGGATGGTGAATCTGATGGGAATGAATTTTGTTGGCCGCATGCAAGATGAAACAGGCGCCTCGGTGGAAGCAATCGCCAGAGCCTTTCTTGTTGCCAGGGATGTGTTTGATGTTCAAACCCACTGGCGAGCAATTGCAGACCTGGATTATCTAGTGCCACCAGATATGCAAAAGGCCATGATGCTCGACATTATTCGATTAGTACGCAGAGTAACCAGATGGCTACTTAGAAATCGCCGCCGGAGCACTTCGTTGGAGAAGGAGATTCCAGCTTTCCAACAAGGCGCCAAACTGGTGGTAAAACAACTAGGTTCGCTGCTTGAAGGTGCCCAGGGTCAATTATGGCAGCAACAAGTTAAAGATTTTGTCGCCGCAGGGGTTCCGCTAAAGTTGGCCGAGTTTGTCGCCGCGGCCCATCACTTGTACTCGGTAATGGGGATTGTTGAGGCCTCGAACCGCTCTGGCAAGAGTCAACAAAAAGTATCCCAGGTGTTTTTTGCGTTGGGTGAAACGCTACACCTGAACTGGTTTAGCCAACAGATTCATGAGTTCCAGGCCGATTCCCGCTGGCAAGCACTGGCGAGAGAAACGCTGCAGGACGATCTTAACTGGCAGCAGGTTGCGCTTACTTTTGGCATTCTCGGTGAGGTTGGGGCCTCGAGAAAATCCGTTCCGGTCATTATTGAAGAGTGGCGACAGCGTCATTTACCTCAGGTAAATCGCTGGCTTTCATTGCAGTCAAGTATGCGGACGACAGCAGTGTTAGACCCCTCGGTCTTCACTGTTGGCATTCGTGAGTTGCTTGACCTGGCTCAAGCAAGTGTAGGAGCAAGGAATCGTTTCTAGTTTATACATTGCAGGGATTGGTATACTGCGGCTTGTTAATATGGGCTGAAGTATGAATTTTAAAATCATCCGTGACCTGCTGTTCCTCCTACCAACAGAAACCTCTCATCATCTGTCCCTGCAGTCGATTGGTTTATTGCATCAACTAAAGCTCTCGTCATTTCTGGCGCGACCGATGGTTTTAGATCCTGTAGAGGTCATGGGTATTCAGTTTCCAAACCGCGTTGGTCTCGCGGCCGGGCTTGATAAAGATGCACGCTATATCGATGGACTTGCGGCACTGGGGTTTGGCTTTCTTGAGGTGGGTACCGTGACGCCCCTACCTCAGCCAGGTAGCCCAAAACCCAGGTTATTCAGAATTCCCTCCCAGCGAGCAATTATTAACCGCATGGGTTTTAACAATGAAGGTCTCGATGCCATGACGAGACGGATTCGACGCTCCAATTATGATGGCGTACTGGGTATTAACATTGGTAAGAACAAAAATACGCCAATGGAAAACACCCTCGATGATTATCTGATCGGTCTACGTAAGGTCTACAAGCAGGCCAGCTACGTTGTGATTAATGTGTCGTCACCGAATACCCAGGGTTTACGCTCGTTACAACATGGTGACGAACTCGCTGGTTTATTGGCGGGTTTAAAAGAAGCCCACGAGGAACTGCAAAAGAAATATCAGAAGTATGTGCCACTGGTGGTCAAAATTGCCCCTGACATGGATGATGAAGATATATTGCAAGTCACCAGGCGACTCATTGAATTTGAAATCGATGGCGTCATTGTCAGCAATACAACTGTGTCCAGAAGTGCAATTAACGGCGAAAGGCACGCAGAGGAAACCGGTGGTCTAAGTGGCGCGCCGCTGACTAATCAGAGTAATCATGTGCTTAAGATAACGGCTGAACAGGTAAAAGATAAAATGGCCATCATTGGTGTTGGGGGTGTGATGAGTGCTGATGATGCTTGTGAAAAGATTAGACTTGGTGCAGACCTCGTGCAGTTGTATACGGGCTTTATCTATGAGGGCCCCGAATTGATCGAGTCCAGTGCGAAAAAAATCGCCGCGCAATTTTCCTAGGGTGATCGCCATCGTGAGGTGGCTGAAATAAAAAGAGCCCCTTTAAAGGAGCTCTTTAATCGCAATGTTCATTTGCCTGGATGTCAGGTTTTTTGACTATTACAGGGGACTTCTTGCCACGCCTGCGGTACCGATGTATCCATCCCAATTATCTTCTCGACCTGTCCGCCAACCACTTAGCCAGGATTGGCGTGCATCCATGGTGTGAAAGGGACATAACTCTTTTGATTTTCCGTGAACGCCCATTAGATAGCCGCGAGTATAAGCTCTATTACTCTTGTCTCTTTTTTGTCTTCGCATACGGGGAAAAACTCCTGAATTGTAGATTACTGGTGTTAGTCGGTTCTGCTGCCTGGTCCTAAATCCTCTTGGTAAGATTAACTACGGAAGTCTATTTTTAGCCTAGAAATCTAGTCTTGACTACGATTTGTTTGGTCTAAGTTATTCGGCTGATAGTGTGGGTGGTTCTATGAGTCGGATCTTTATGCACCAAATTGACGCGAGAACTGTGCCTTGCGTTTATTGTTCAGGCTATTTCGAATAGGTACACTTACGCCAGCCGCTCTGGCATGGACGTTTGTACTGGCTCTTATGTTTCTTGGCCTGTAACGCACTCAAACAGAATCCAAATTCGGGCAGCTCACCTATCAGGTGCAAGCAGTTCGCAACAATAATAAATCACTAAATTTGAGGGTAACAAACATGATCAAGCCTATCATTCGATGGGGCACCATCCTTGTACTTTTGATCGGTTCAAATAGCGTCTTTGCTGAGGAATTGAGTCCAGGAAATACTGCCTGGATTTTATCCTCAACCGCCCTCGTGTTGTTTATGACTATTCCCGGTTTGTCTCTTTTTTATGCGGGTCTAGTGCGATCGAAGAATGTACTTAGCGTACTCATGCAGTGTTTTGCCATCACCTGTCTGGTTTCTATTCTGTGGCTAATAGGGGTCTACTCCATGGCCTTTACTGAAGGTAACGATTGGATTGGCGGCACTAACAATATATTTATGGCGGATATATCTCGCGGCAGTATGGTCGGGGATATCCCGGAAAGTGTTTTTGCTATGTTCCAACTAACCTTTGCCATTATTACCCCCGCCCTGGTTGTTGGTGGCTTTGCTGAACGTATGCGATTTTCTGCAATGCTGATGTTCTCTGGTATCTGGTTGGTGCTGGTTTATGGGCCAGTGACCCACTGGGTCTGGGGCGGCGGATGGTTGGGTGCAGATGGCCTGGGATTGCTTGATTTCGCTGGCGGTACTGTTGTGCACGTAACGGCGGGTGTTGCAGCACTTGTTTGTGCGCTGGTACTTGGTAACAGGCGTGGTTTTCCTCACACGCCAATGCTACCCCATAATATGACCATGACTGTGACAGGTGCCGGAATGCTATGGGTTGGCTGGTTTGGTTTTAATGGTGGTAGTGCGCTTGCTGCTAGTGGTGATGCGGGCATGGCAATTCTTGTGACGCATATGTCGGCGTCAGCAGGTGCGTTCACCTGGATGGCCTGCGAGTGGCTCAAATTTGGTAAGCCAAGTGCACTTGGTGCTGTAACTGGCATGGTAGCTGGCCTGGGGACGATTACACCGGCATCAGGTTTTGTCGGACCTGCAGGGGGGCTTTTGATTGGGATTATTGCAGGTGTTGTCTGTTTCAATGCAACGAATTTCGTCAAACTAAAACTTCAAATTGACGATTCCCTTGACGTATTCCCTGTGCACGGGGTTGGTGGTGCGCTGGGTACGATACTGGCCGCAATATTTGCCAGTGCTAGCCTTGGTATATTCAGCGGTCATGGTTACAGCGAGGGCATGGATATGGGCTCGCAGTTGCTAGTTCAGGTCACGGGTGTATTGGTGACAGGTATCTACACGGCGATAGTGACATTCGGTATTTTGAAGCTTGTGGATGTTATTGTCGGACTCAGGGTTGCTGATGACGAGGAAACCGAGGGGCTAGATATCAATCAACACAATGAACGTGGTTATGACTTCTAGCGTGCAGTTATGCCTGCGGGTTTATCAGCGTGTAGACAGCTAAACCCGCGCCTGAGAAATCCGGCTTATCTTCTATCTGCTGCTCGTTCGACAACGAGGCTTACAAGCTCTTCGAACGAGAGTCCAAAAGCTCTGGCACCGTCAGGATAAAGACTGGTTGGTGTCATACCCGGTAAGGTATTTACCTCGAGCAAAATCTCATGATTGTCATCAGGCACAACGAAATCGGCCCGCGAAATATCCCGACAACCAAGGGACTGGTGAGCTTTGATAGCGATATCCTGAAGTCGCTTTGTTTGTGTTTCTGTCAGAACAGCGGGAACAATATGATCGCTTAAGCCTGCTGTGTAACGATGTTCAAAGTCATACCAGGCATCAGAAGCCGTGATGATTTCGATAACCGGAAATGCGACAGGCCCTTTATCCAGATCGATGACCCCCACGGTAATTTCCTTACCATTAATCCGCTCCTCGATAAGCAGTTGTGGGTCAAACTCAAAAGCAGTGACAAGGGCATCAGCAAGCTGATTCTCATTGTCTATTAGCGTGACCCCAAGTGCGCTGCCCTGGGTTGCTGGTTTTACCACCACATAATCACCAAGCAATCGGATAATCTCGCTGACACTGGTGGCAATATCCTCATCAGCATAGACAATAGTTTGTCGCGCAAGCGGTAGCCCGGCGTTTTGAAAGACATGCTTCGATAATATTTTGTTCATGGCAGTGGCACTGGACTTAACATCGCTACCGACATAGGCATAGCCCTCTATTTCAAGAAAGCCCTGGAGGGTGCCATCCTCACCTGGCGGACCATGAAGCACAGGAAATACAACATCTGGCGCAAAGGTGTGGAGTTTCTGCCCTAGACCAGATTCAAGTTCAAAGTTCTCTACCTGACGATAGTTAGCCTGAAGGGCTTTGAGTACGCCGGCAGCGGAGACTCTTGAAACTGATGCCTCGGCAGAACTGCCACCGCTAATAAGTGCAATTTTTAGCTGATTGTTGATTTGCTCATCCTTCTTGTGGGTTCTGTGACACAAAACCTGTCACTAGCCTGGCTGTTGATAGTAAAGACTCCACAAGGGCTTCGGAAGTCGTGACCCTTGAGATTTGGTGAAAGTTTATCAATAGGCTTGACCTTGTAGTTAACTTTAAGGTTTAGTCTGCACAACTTATCAAGTCATTGGTGGTTGTTATGGCCTATTTAAGAATTGGTGAATTATCAAAGCGTACAGGTACTAACAATGAAACCTTGCGCTTCTATGAGACCCGTGGGTTGCTAGAGGAACCAAGACGTAGCCCAGCTGGTTATCGACTTTACCCTGAATCCGCGGTGGAAAAAGTCAGTTTTATCGTCCGTGCAAAACGCATGGGTTTTTCTCTCAAAGAAATAGGCGAGTTACTAAGCCTTCAGGTTGAAAAGTTCGATTCAACCTGCGGTGAAGTAAAAGAACTCGCAGAACAAAAACTTGTTTCCATCGAGTCAAAAATTGCGGAACTACAGAGGATGCAGGCAGCGTTAAAACAGATTACAGACGCTTGTTGTGGTGGCAGTGAACCTGCGGTTCATTGCACGATATTAAATGCGCTTGCAGCAACAGAGAATGGGCTCAATCTAACTGGTCCTGAAGGTTTGTAATCTCTGATCGCCAGCGAGCCTGTAGCTTCGGCTTTTGGAATTTTGGTTTGCGTGCAAGATCTTCTTCAAGCAGGGTTTCTAATGCCACAAGCCGGGAGAGTAGTTCATCCTCAGTGGTCGCATCTGGGTTAATTGTCTCGGCTTCATTCTCAGGCCTCGTTTGTTGGATGACAGATGACCGGGTCTGGCTAGCGGAACGGTAGAAGGGGGCGGGGTCATTGATCTCCACGAGTGCACCATCTGTGATTAGCGCATACCGCTGCGCGATCGTATCGACAAATCGTCGGTCATGAGAGGTGATCAGTACCGTGGCATTTGATTCGAGAATCTGCGTTTCTAGTTCTTCCTTACCCTGTATATCGATGTGATTGGTTGGCTCGTCAAGGATTAGAAAGTTTGGTGCATTGAGCTTGATGATAAGGAACATCAGACGAGCCTTCTCACCACCGCTTAGGACACTGACCTTCTTGTTATGGTCAAGATACGGAAAGCCCGCTTTGATCAAAGCCGCCTTGAAATCATTTTCGGTTTTACCGGCGCAGTTTGCGCGAAGCGAACCAAGCAGGGTAAGTGCAGGATCAAGTTCGTTGATCTCTTGATCGTAGTAGCCAATATCACACTGGGGATTAAACCGGATAGAAGTTTGCCGTGATGGATCTTCGAAACAATACATAAGTTCATTAATCAGCGTTGTCTTGCCAGCACCGTTGTGTCCTAACAAAGCAATCCTGTCTCCTGGACGTATGTAAAAGTCCTCAATATTAAAGAGTGTGATCGGCGCTGCTTCTCTGGTTTTATCAGTTGGAGCAAGCACCTGATGCTGCTCAATCTGGAGCATTCTATTGGCGCGGCTGGTTTGTACCTCGAGAGTCAAACTTAAGCTAGAGCCACGGCTCACAAATGTCTTGCTTGCTTCTAGCTTTTCAACGCGTTTTTCGATGGTCTTGGCTTTTGCCGCGAGCTTTTCGTTGTCATAGACCTTACCCCAGGTCGCAAGCCGCCTGGCGCTTTCGCTCAATTGCTTGATGGTCTTTTCTTCCTGGCGCAGGCGAGCAGCGGCATTTTCGTCCTGGGCTTCTAATGCTTGTTTTGCTTTTGAAAATGGCATGTCGAAGTCATAGATCGTCTGATCACGAAGGAAAAGTGTACGGTCTGTGACTGCATCCAGAAAAGCGCGATCATGAGAAATGATGACAAAGCTTGTTGCCATGTTCTGCAAATACGCTTCAAAGAACATGAGTGAACGTAGATCAAGATGGTTGGTTGGTTCGTCAAATAGGATCAGATTTGGTGCGTTGATAACTGCTCTGGCGAACATGAGTCGATTTTGTTGCCCACCACTGAGATCCTTGACCTTAAAGTCATATTCTTTTGTTTCAAAGCCAAGATCGTCGAGCAATTGTTCTGCTTTATACTGGCTGAAGTCTCGTTCTTCTCTGGGTATTTTGTCGAGCACAGCATCGAGTAAGCTAAAGCTATTTAGACCTTCAGGTAGAAACTGTTCAACTGACTCCAGTACCAGATGATTGCTACGGGATATATCACCAGCGTCGACTTCAACCGTGCCATTTAGAATGCCAAGTAGAGTCGACTTACCTGAACCATTGTGACCAACCAGTGCAGTCTTACTGCCTTCATTGATACTCAGGCTAAGATCTTTGAATAGCTGTTTAGTACCTGCCGCGTGTGTGATGTGTCGGCACTGGATAAGAGGATTCATTTTACAGTGCTACTGGCTTTCAATGTCCGGTGTTGAAGGATTTGATCGAGCGCAAGGAAGCCCGATTCAGTGTCTAAGATATTGTAAAAGTTGCGCCTTGTCGAATGGCCAACCTAGATCGGTCCTGGCAGATTCAAGCTGTACGACGGGAATACGAATACCGTAGCGTTCCATCAATAGATCAGAGTCTGCAATTTCAACACATTGAAGATCAAGGTCCTGGATTGAATCGGTACGGACCTCATGAATGATCTCAAGTGCCTTGTCACACAGATGACAACCCAGTGTTGTGTAGAGGGTCAGCTTCATTTACGCCTCGAAACCAAAGAAAACGGCAGCATTTTTACTCGTTCTATCAGCAACGGTCTCATAGGAGCAACCTAGCTGATCTGCAATGAATTGGCAGATATGAGCCAGGTATTTAGGTTTATTGATCCTGGATTTTGGTTTTGGTCGTAGGGTTCGCGGTTGAAGATAAGGTGAGTCTGTTTCAATCATCAGCCTGTCTTCCGGTATCAGCTTGAGTAGTGGTAGCAGATGTTGACCCCGGCGCTCATCACACACCCAGCCTGTGATACCAATATGACAGTCAATGTCGAGGTATGCTCGCAGGGCAGTTTCATCGCCAGTAAAACAGTGAACGACCACCTGACTTAATTTATCTCTGTAGGGTGCTAACACTTCAAAGAAGGTG
>CBDUKY010000123.1:0-8264 GCA_965367925.1 uncultured Pseudomonadales bacterium
CAAGGCAAGGTGTTGCATGGTGCCTGGCGCGCTTGCAGAAACTGGATTCCCCGAGTGGGTCCGGCCAAGCTCGACCTGGGACTCCGCAACACTGGGACCCTGAACAAATGCAACGGAGCTTTCATCACCCAGACGCATGAAACCATGCAGTGTTTCCTTCGCACCATGCATCCAATAGAGGGCGACAAGCTCCATACCCAACTTATCGGAAAAAAATTCAATCTGACGCTTAATATCGGCGGTGCTAATCGCCAGGTGATGTAAGCCTTCAATTCTGTTCAACTGCTATGCCCTCCAGCAACTTGAATTGATACAACGGGTATCGCTTCTACTACTTGTTATTCTCTGGTTTAAGGTCTCTTTGCATAAAGAGAGACAGCACCATCTCGATGTGTTGTTTTACAAACGCCTCTTCGAATGGATCTGTCTTGGTAATCTTTTTGAATTCTGCAGCGAAGGTGAACACCGAGGTAGCAGCACCAATAAAGATATAACGCAGGTGGGCAGCGTTACCTTCTTGAAATAGACCTGCGCTTTGCGCACGTTCCAACAATGCAATTTCTGCGGAACTGCCATTGGCAAGATGGCGCCTTACTAACCAGGCCAGACGTTTTGTATCACCCTGGTTTGCCTGGGTCATAAACCGATGAAATTCTGGTACCTCGGCACTGAACAAAATAAATTCTCGAAGCATTAACCGTAATAGAATCGGTTCATCCACACCTTCCAGGCCTTCTTGTCTTTTTCGTAAACGCTCAACATAGAGTCCAAAAACATAGTCCGTGGTCGCTTTCCAAAGCCCTTCCTTGGTACCAAAGTAATGATTGATCAACCGATGGTTTACACCGGCGCGCTGGGCGATGCCACGTGTACTTACCCCTTCAAAACCATGATCAGCAAACTCTCCTAGCGCCGCCGTGACAATCGCTTGTTTGCTTTCAATTGCGCGTTGTTGCTCGCGCCTAACCGTTTTCCGAGGCTGTCCAGTTGTGCTCATGAACGTCGACTCTCTTTATCGAATGTAGGTGGGTTCCGATGCCTGTAACGCCGTTTGTAGGTAGGCTCTTGTGATAAATTATCCACTTGCCTCATATAAGTCAACTAACATTATCAGCTTGGATAACGATGTTAGATTCTGTTACAGGCTATGTTTAAGAGTAGTTTACAGGCGCTCACCAAAATCAGCCAAGGGCGAATAAGGCTAAACATAACAATTGTCACTCTGTGCATGCTTATTTATACTGGGCATTTGTATCATTTAATATATTATATATTCATCTATTGGAGAATTAGATCATGGACCTATACGACGTAATGCACACGACCTTTGCTGCCCGTGACTTCTTAGATGAACCTGTACCCGATGCTGATCTCCATAAAATCCTCGATCATGCCCGTTTCGCACCCAGCGGGGGCAATCGTCAGGCCTGGAAGGTTGTCATCGTTCGTGATCCAGACACACGAAATGCGCTCGCGCCTCTTATCTCACCAGTACTACAGAGATATCGCGCTGAGACCATTGCGGGAGAATCTCCCTGGAACACAATTACGCCGAGCAAGCTTACTGACGAGGAAGTTGCAGCAACGAAAGTACCAGAACAAGTCATACAAAATCTCGTTTCCGCACCTGTACTTCTCATGGTTTTTGTCGATCTATCTGCCGTCGCCTCTTTCGATCGGCATCTCGATCGGGTTGGTGTGATTTCTGGCGCCTCTATTTATCCCTTTATATGGAATATTTTGCTAGCCGCCCGGAATGAGGGCTACGGTGGAACACCAACCACTTTTATTGCCGGCAATGAACCGGCGCTAAAAACACTGCTTGACGTGCCAGATGCCTATGCTTTTGCAGCTATGATCCCCCTCGGCAAACCGAAAAAGCAGTTAACCAAACTATCACGCAAACCCGTCGAGTCTTTTGCAGTCCATGAGCGTTGGGGTGGTAAGCCACTTACTGCTGACAAACATTAAGATTCAAGCACGGAGCATAAGCGTTGAAAACACTGAGTTGTAAAATCGCTTCCATTGATTTTCTTAATTACAACACCCGTCAGGTGATGCTGCAGATTCCAGATGGCGAACAGCTTGAGTTTTATGCAGGTCAGTATCTTGAAATGTGTTTGCCAGAGAAAAAACATCCGTTTTCCATTGCCAGTGCACCTGGGCCAGGGAAATACATCGAACTTCACATTCGCCCGACACCTGATTCGGCAGACTCAGAGGAAATAGAAAACCTACTCGATACCGCGACTAGCGTCACGATCGAAGCGCCTAAAGGTGATTGCTTCTTAATCGACCCACCCAACAATCCACTTATCTTGATTGCCGCAAGTACCGGGATCTCACAGATGAAAAGCATCCTTGAGCATCTTCTCTCCCGCGGTCTTAACCACCCAGCATATCTTTACTGGGGTGTCGTCAGTGAAGCAGATATTTATATGGCAGCACAATTTAAAACCTGGGAAGACAAGCACCCAGACTTTCGATTTATCCCAGTGGTAAGTGAACCCACTACTTCCCCTAATTGGACGGGTCGGACGGGCCTGGTCGGCGTTGAAGCACTGGCCGACTTTCCTGATCCAGAAAACATCACCGTCTTTGTAAGCGGTGGACCAGGGATGGTCTACGCCACACTCGATGCCTTTGTCGAAAAAGGCATGCCAGCAGACAACATGCACGCCGACGTCTTCTCCTACGCCCCCAGATAAAAGCTGCGAAAACAGTGGGGTCAGAGTAAAGTGCCAGAGTAAAAAGTTTACTCTGGCACTTTACTCTGACCCCAACGATATGTGACCCCGACGGTATAGGTGTTTAGCATGGAAACCATTCACATACTCATTGCTGGTCTCACAGCGATTATTTTGTTTGTGTTTGGCCTGGAACATTTTTCTCGTGAGGTCGAGAGTATTTCCGGGGAACGCTTTAGGAAAACGCTCGGCAAGGCAACGGAACTACCCATTGTTGGCGTTCTGATTGGCGCTGTTGTTACAGGCCTGATTCAATCGAGTTCCGCAACATCAGTCATCACTATCAGCCTCGTTAACGCAGGCGTACTATCTTTCAAAAATAGTGTCGGCATTATTTTTGGTTCCAATATTGGTACCACGGTGACCGCGCAGCTGGTGGCATTTAAGCTAACGGCTTTTGCGCCGCTCTTGATTGTTTTCGGTTTCGCTTTATCGCTCGTGCGATCGCGCTACTCTGTTTTCGCCAAAGCAATATTCTATTTTGGGTTTGTGTTTTTCAGCCTCAATCTTATTTCAAGCTCGCTTGAGCCATTGCGGGATTCATCCTACTTAACGGATTTTTTATCGACGCCACAGAATCCGTTGCTGGCTATTCTTTTCGGCTGCATCTTGACGGCCCTTGTGCAATCGAGTTCGGTTACGACCGGCCTTGCCATCATTTTTACCCAGCAGGGTCTGTTGGGTTTAGAAAATGCGGTGCCGATTATTATGGGCGCAAACATCGGCACAACAGCGACTGCTTTCATCGCCGTTTTCAACATGGATATGGCGGCAAAAAAGACAGCCTTTAGCCACTTCCTGTTTAACTTTGGCGGTGTACTGCTATTTACGCCCCTACTACTTATCTATGGCCATAAGCTCTCTGAAGTTGAGATGGACCCGGCAATTGCTCTTGCTACCATGCACCTGATTTTCAACCTGGCAACCACCTTTATTTTTCTGATCTTTATCAACCCATTTGTGCGCCTGGTCGATTCTATCCTTGGCGAAGGGAAGATGGATTTCGAGCGCTTGAATTTACCCGTACATAATCCTGATGCAGACTTTGAAGCGGTACGAGATGAACTAGCGAAGGGCGCAAACGAACTGCTAGTTTTCCTGCAAGAAAACTACAATCTGGTGACCTTGAGTATTGAAACGAATTATCGTGGCATCTACGACGCGGCAGAACGCCGAATTGAATATGTCACCTACGCCAAGAAGGAATATCAGGCATATTTTTCCAATGTGGTGACATCAATTTCCGATGACACACAGTCGTTGCGGCTTATCAGATTATTTACACGCTTCGACTATTTATTTCAGATCCACGACTCGATCATCGACCTATTCGAAACGAAACGAACCATCAATGAGAACTATATTGAACTGCAAAGTGACATCTTGTTGATCGTTCGGGAAATCTCGAGCGAGACGCTGGTTTTATTCGATGTCATAAGCCACCAGGGAGAACAGCGTGAACAGTTCGTAAAAGACGCCAACGAGCTGCAACGACATCTGGATGATGCAAACAAGGTGATGCTCAAACTATTTTCCGTCTCAGAACGAAGAGACGCGACCGCCCTGACAAACTTCACGACCTACTCACAACGCCTGAAAGACAAGCTGATCAACTTCTACCAGCTTGAAACCGGCCATGCACCTGACGACGCTCTTCTGATTGAGCAGCGGGTTTAAACCCGCCAGGCGCTGCACAAAACTTCCCAGGCCTCATCGGCAGTATCCACATAGGTGAAGAGCGACAAATCTTCCTCGTTGATGGCCCCTTCTTCCACCATTAGCTCAAAGTTGATGAGCTTTCGCCAGTAATCTGAGCCAAGTAATACAACTGGAAGTGGTTTGATCTTGCGTGTTTGAATCAATGTGAGGGTTTCAAACAATTCATCCAGGGTGCCGAAACCACCAGGGCAAGCAATCAATCCACAAGCCCGTTTAAGGAAGTGCATCTTACGGATTGCAAAATAGTGAAACTGAAAACAAAGCTCTGGTGTAATGTAAATATTGGGTTCTTGCTCTGAAGGCAAGACAATATTGAGCCCGATACTTTTTCCACCCGCTTCGGCTGCACCTCGATTTGCCGCTTCCATCACCCCTGGACCACCACCCGTGACTACCACATATTCACCGCCGCCTTTTTTCAGCGACATCTCTGTGATCAAGCGAGCAAGCTTTCTACCTTCATCATAGAAGCGGCTATTTTCCACAATACGTTCAGCTATTTTTTTCCGCCGCAGCAGATCACTTTCGCCGGAGTTAGATTTAATCGCTTGATTGATTTCATCCAATCTCCGCTCTGCTTCCTTCCGCTCCGGAAACCGGGCGCCGCCAAACAACACCACAGTCGATTCTATGCCATGCTCCTCCTGCTCCATATCAGGCTTTAGCCATTCCAATTGCAAACGGACAGACCTGAGCTCATCTCTTAGTAAGAACTCTTCATCTGTATAGGCGAGCTCATAGGAAGGCAAATGGGTCATGCTTGCCCTGATCCGCGCCGCTCGCGCATCTTCTGCTGCAGAGGGGAATGTGCGACCTTCAGTTTTCGATTTTTTCATAGTCAAAATTGGTTCTGTAGTAGCGACTTAAGCTTAGAAACTAATCGTCTCATTCAAAGCAGGAATTGTCGCTGGCCAATCCCTGTCAGCAAGGAAGGTTTTAAAGGCTTCTTTGGCACGCTCCTCCCCATGCACCAGATACAATCTAGGTTTTTTACCTTTGAAGTGACTAACCCAGTCAAATAGTTGTGATTGACTCGCATGTGCTGAGAATCCACCCAGAGTGTGGATACTGGCTTTAACCGTGACGTTCTCACCGGCAATACGGAAATGATCAACACCATCAACCAACAACCTACCTGGGGTGCCATTAGCCTGATAACCAACGATAATAACGTGGGACTGTTTGCGCCATAGGTTGTGCTTAAGATGATGACGAATTCGACCGCCATTACACATACCGCTTCCAGCAATAATAATGGCGCCACTGGCAATATTGTTAAGCGCCATGGACTCAGCGGTAGTTGTTGAATATCTTAGTGTTGGTAAGAAAGCATGCAGGCTTCTCTGATCGCCTTTCAATATGGCGGCTCTATCCTCAGCATTATAGGTATTCTGGTAACGGTGATAAATTTCTGTCACCGCAATAGCCATCGGGCTATCGAGATAGATTGCTTGATGACGAAGTTTGCCTTTCTGGTACAGCTCGCCGAGACGAAAAATAATTTCCTGGGTTCTACCCACAGCAAATGATGGAATAAGAATATTGCCACCATTTGCGGAAGCTTCCTCTATGATGCTTTCAAATTCCTGCAGCGTGGCATCCATGGAACGATGGTTACGATCCCCATAGGTAGATTCAAGTAGCAAAACATCCGCTGTCTCAACCACTTCTGGATCACGTAACAATGCCGCTTGACTGTTACCAAGGTCACCGGAGAAGACAAGCTTTTTCTCCTTACCATCTTCCGTGATATACACTTCGACAATGGCAGATCCAAGGATATGTCCGGCATCAAGAAAACGCACATCAATACCGCTGGCAATGTTTTTCCGCTCACCATAATCTGCCCATCGGCATTGCGTGAGCGTTTGCTCAACTTCCTCTAGCGTATACAAGGGCTTAACCTCGTCTTTGCCGGTTCTCTTTCTGCGCTTGTTTTCCCATTCTGCATCTCTTAATTGCAAGGACGCCGCATCTTTTAATAGCACGTCCAGAAGATCGCAGGTTGGCCAGGTCATGTGAATAGAGCCGCTATAGCCATTCGCGACTAGAATCGGTAACCGGCCTGAGTGATCAAGGTGAGCGTGCGATAAGATAACCGCGTCGATTTTGCCGACATCAAAGGGTAGTGGTTCCGCGTTTTCCTTCTCTTGCTCTCTGCCGCCCTGAAACAGACCGCACTCCATCAAGATGCAAGCATCCTTCGTTTCGAGCAGATATGCAGATCCTGTCACCCCTTCTATCGCGCCGTGAAAAGTTAGTTTTGCCATATTTATTCTCTTTAAAAAAACATCATGAAGAACGCCAGATAGATAATCAGGGACTCAAGCGTGCCTGTCATACTTACTACAAATCGATTTCCCAAAACCGATTAACTTTTGTGCCATTGCCAATTCTGTTCCGAAGGTAGGTCCACGCCAAATTCGTGCGCATATTGTCGACAGGCAATCTGTCGGTCACGAAATGTTTGCTTGGCGTGGGCACCGGCTACTTTCAACGCTGGCACCCGATTTATCGCATCAATGGCAAGACTGAATCGATCTGTTGCATTTTCAATCGCGAGATCAAGGGGCGTATTGATATTGCCGCGTTCCTTATAACCATGGACGTGTAAGTTATCGTGATTAGTTCGACTGTAAGCCAGGCGATGAATAAGCCAGGGATAACCATGAAAATTGAAGATAACTGGCTTATCTGTCGTAAAGAGCCCATCAAAATCATCATCGGAAAGGCCATGTGGGTGTAACGCACTCGATGTCATGCGAAACAGGTCGACAACATTAATAAACCGAATTTTTAATTCTGGAAAATGCTGCATCAACAAAGACGTTGCAGCCAACGCTTCTTTCGTCGGGATATCACCGCAGCCGACCATGACCACATCAGGTTCAGCATCTTCATCACTACTCGCCCATTCCCAGATGCCTAACCCCTGGGTGCAATGTTTGATGGCAGCATCCATATCCAGATACTGGACATGGGACTGCTTGTCGCAAACAATAACATTAATATCATTATGACTGCGCAAACAATGATCCGCTGTTGAAAGCAGGCAATTCACGTCTGGCGGCAAATAAATGCGGGTGACCTCGGGCCGCTTATTAACCACTAGATCCAAAAAACCAGGATCCTGATGCGTAAAGCCATTGTGGTCCTGACGCCAGACAGTCGAGGTTATCAATAGATTGATGGACGCTATTGATGCACGCCAGGAAAGTGTCTCGCAAATAGACAACCACTTGGCGTGCTGGTTAAACATGGAATCAATCACATGTACAAACGCCTCATAGGTCGCGAAGAACCCGTGCCGACCTGTTAATACATAACCCTCATACCAGCCTTCGAGCGTGTGCTCGGACAGCATTTCTAACACGCGACCATCAGTTGCCAGCTCTCCGCCATCCGCATCTTCCGGTAAGTATTCCGCTAACCATAACTTCTTGCTTGCCTCATAGATTGCATCAAGTTTGTTTGAAGTATTTTCATCAGGTCCAAAAACTCGAAAGTTCTGATTATTCCGCACCATGGTATCTCGCAACATTGCACCCAGGGGTCTGGTATTCATGGCACTCGATTGCCCAGGACTCGAGACATCTGCTGCATAGTCACGAAAATCAGGTAGTTTTAAATCCTTTCTTAGCAGCCCACCATTGGCATGGGGATTTGCACTCATGCGCCGGCTTCCCTTCGGGCTAAGTTTTTGCAGTTCTGGGACGAGACGACCTTGTTGATCAAAGAGTTCATCAGGGCCGTAACTTTTTAGCCAGTCTTCCAACGCGCGAAGTTGTGCCTCGCTAT
>CBDUKY010000124.1:0-8194 GCA_965367925.1 uncultured Pseudomonadales bacterium
GCATCGGCAACTTTGTGCTCTATTTACTACCTGCACTTGTCTTCCTCATTATTAGTTTGGCTGCGGTCTTTGTCGGTTTGCAAAAATTACTCGGCACCATCAAGGCTGATGCTGTACTTCTCCAAAACCAGATGGCAGATGTCATCAATGGTGCCTTTACTGAAAGCGCCGCCTACCAGTTCGGCGAATTCCTTGAACTCGACAAAACACTATCGCGGATGGGTAAACGCGAATCAGATAAGAAGGTCGTGACCCCACTTAACGTGACGATAAATCCAGAAACTCAACCTGATGTTGAGGTTGTAGAAATGGAGATGAATGACGATGGGACCTTCAACGAAACTGAGATAGACCCAACACTAGAATTTGATGAAGAAGCTGAGTTGCTCGAAGGCCCAGATGTTGCCGGGATATTTAGAGCATATGACATCAGGGGTGTTGTGGGAGAGACTTTGACCGCTGAAATTGTTCAGCGCATTGGTCAAGCAATCGGCACCCAGGCGGAACAGATTGGAGAACAAAGTATTGTCGTTGGTGCTGATGGCAGAATTTCCAGCCCGGAATTGCTTGATGCGCTTATTGCTGGATTGCTAGCGTCTGGTCGAGATGTTATCAACATCGGTTTTGTCCCAACACCTCTCCTTTATTTCGCCACTCACAATTCTGATGCGAGTAGCGGTGTTATGTTAACCGGCAGTCACAATCCAGCAAATTACAATGGCCTAAAAGTGGTACTTGACGGACGAACGCTGGTGGCCGAGGACATACAGGAACTCTATCAGGTCTATGAGAGCGGTGAATTTTCGACAGGTGATGGTCAGCTAACAGAAATCGATATACGCGAAGACTATATGGATGCCATCACAGATGATGTTGTTGTCGCGCAACCCTTGAAGGTGGTTATTGATTGCGGCAATGGTATTGCCGGGGATATTGCACCTGATCTTATTTCAAATCTTGGCTGTGAAGTGTTGCCATTGTATTGTGACGTCGACGGCACTTTTCCAAATCATCATCCTGATCCGATTGTGCCAGCGAATCTCGAAGATCTGATACTCACTGTCAAATCCGAAAAAGCAGATATCGGGCTTGCCTTTGATGGCGATGGTGATCGACTAGTGGCGGTTACCAGCAAAGGTGAGATTGTCTGGCCTGATAGACTGCTTATGCTGTTCGCTAAAGACGTTGTGTCTCGCAACCCAGGCTCCGATGTTGTTTATGATGTTAAATGTACCAGGCATCTGAACGCTGTTATCAGCGGATTTGGCGGCAGACCAATCATTTGTCGTAGTGGTCACTCCTACGTTAAAGCCAAAATGGCAGAAACTGATGCTGTGCTAGGCGGCGAGATGTCAGGTCATATCTGCTTTAAGGAACGCTGGTACGGTTTTGATGATGCACTTTACTCAGCAGCTCGCCTTTTGGAAATTGTCGGATCACAATCGGCTGGACTAGCAGAATTGTTAGAAGAGTTTCCGGTAAGTGTTTCGACTCCGGAGATTATCATTCCAGTAGCAGAATCTCACAAATTTGAGTTGATTCGAAAAATCGCTGAAAACGCTGACTTCGGCGATGCAACTGTTACTGATATTGATGGCCTCCGGGTAGATTTTGCCGAGGGCTGGGGGTTGGTTCGTGCATCGAACACAACCGCTTGTTTAACATTACGATTTGAAGCAGATACAGAAGAAAGCCTCGATGACATCCAAGCTTTGTTCCGCGACAGGCTAAGCCAGGTCGACGCAGGTCTGAATTTTTAGCCAGGAAAAAACCATGACTCTTAGTCGCAATTCAGCGATCAATATTGCCAACGTGCTAACTGAGGCGTTGCCATATATCCAGAAATTTACCAACAAGACTATCGTTATCAAGTACGGCGGCCATGCAATGGTCGACGAAGAGCTAAAGCGCGAATTCGCCCGCGACGTTGTGTTGATGAAACTTGTTGGTCTAAATCCGGTTATTGTTCACGGCGGTGGACCACAAATCGGCAAACTCCTGAAAGAGCTGAATATAGAATCTAACTTTGTCGATGGCATGCGTGTTACTGATAGCAAGACCATGGATGTTGTACAAATGGTGCTCGGCGGCCTGGTAAACCAGGACATTGTCAGCTTATTAAACGCCTGCGGCGGAAAGGCCGTGGGGTTAAATGGTAAAGACGCAAATTTGATCGTGGCGAAAAAGATGCTCATCGAAAAAGCATCACTTGAATCAAAACCAGAATTAAACAGCTCAGAAATTATTGATATCGGTCATGTAGGTGAGGTCGTCAAAATCAATCGCACCCTACTAGATATGTTAACATCTAGCGATATAATCCCAGTCATCGCACCCATTGGGGTAGGCGAAGATGGTACAACTTACAATATCAACGCCGATCTAGTTGCAGGCCATATCGCTTCTGAGCTCAAAGCTGAACGACTTATGTTACTCACCGATGTTCCAGGCTTACAGGATAAACAAGGCAAGCTGATTTCAAGCCTTGGCATAACCCAGGTTAATCGACTAATTGAAGATGGCACAATAACAGGCGGCATGTTGCCCAAGGTTAATTGTGCACTTGATGCTGTCAAGCAGGGCGTTTCGAGTGCGCAAATTATTGACGGCAGAGTGGCTCATGCCGTGTTGTTAGAATTGTTAACCGACGAGGGCGTCGGCACCATGATTTCGAAGGAATCCATTACCCATGAGCAGTGAAATAAAAGTTTCTCGCAAGCAACAGATTCTGCAAGCCCTCGCAGAAATGCTGGAACAGTCCCCTGGGGGAAGAATTACAACCGCCGGCCTGGCAAAACAAGTAGGCGTTTCAGAAGCTGCCCTGTATCGACACTTTCCAAGTAAGGCGAAGATGTTCGACGGATTGATTGAATTCATCGAAGAAACAATTTTTTCGCGTATTAAGCTCATTCTAAATGATGAATCCAGCACAGATGCCAGGTGCGATAAGACCCTGTTCCTACTATTAACCTTCGCCGAGCGTAACCCTGGGATCACCCGAATCTTGACCGGTGATCCCTTATCAGGGGAGACAGACAGGTTACGAATGAGAGTCGCACAGTTTTTTGACCGGTTTGAAACCCAACTCAAACAGATACTAAGAGAGTCGGAAATTCGCGGTGGTACAACGCCAGGCATTGAGATAGGTATTGCTGCAAACCTGATGCTTGCCAGTGTTGAAGGGCGTATTAGCCAGTTTGTAAGAAGCGATTTTCAAAGATTGCCAACCACCGACTGGCAAGCCCAGTGGGCCGTTTTAAAACGGGCAATTTTTTGCTAACGGTGGCGACGCTTAACTGCTGCCGCTATCCTGCTCGAATAGTTCACGAATGCGTTTCAGGTCCGCGGCGAAGCTCGCCTGGACCTCTTCCTTCTCATCAAGCTTAGCGACGATCTCCCGTTCGTTTTGTCGAATTCGATTTTCAATTGAACGTATCTGGTTGAGCCGATCTTTTGAAATATTGCCACCAGCCCGCTCAATGTCGGCCAGCTGTGACTCAAGATTACGTTTTTGCGCTTCTAGTCTGGCAAGGTTACCTTTACTGGTATTGATAAACCCGTCGAGGCTTGCAATCTTGGTGTCCCGGGCACGGATGACATCTTCGGGTGTACCATAGATTCGCAGTAAATTCTGGTCAGCGATCTTTTGTTCTCGCTCGGCTTTTTCCTTTTTGCGCTGAATAGCGAGCAACTTGTCTCTTTCTCGTATCTCCTCATCTGACAGGGCGCGGGGTACAACCTCGAGCACCCGGCCATTTAAACTCAAGATCGAATAGCCATTTTTCACATAGCGAGCAGGGACGTGGCTGTCTAACACAGTGACGCCATCTTCATTTACATACTTATAGAGTTCAGCGTTTGCATCAACAGCCCACAGCAGCAGTGGCATCAAGAACACAGGCAGATGCTTAACCAAAACGAACGCTGTCAGTAATTTATTTTTCAAGGATACAGGTACACAGTTTTGTTCTGGTGCTAGACACCAAATTCTTCTCGATAGGCCTCAATTCGCAATATATCCGAATCATGGCCCCCTAGATTTCTAAGGTATTCAACAATATGGCCCAAATTTACGACACTGACAACCGTTACGCCATAGTCTTCGGCCACTTCCTGGATAGCAGATTGGTTACCTTTGCCTCGTTCCTGGCGATCAATCGCCACCACAACACCCACAGCACTCGCCGCTGAAGCTGCTAACAAGTCCATCACCTCTCGAATCGCTGTCCCTGCGGTGATTACATCATCAATGATTACCACCCTACCTTCTAGTGGCGCACCGACAAGATGACCGCCCTCGCCATGTGCCTTGGCTTCTTTGCGGTTAAACACATAGGGCACATTGCGACCATAATCTGCGGCCAGAGAAATGACCGTACTCGCAACTAACGGAATGCCTTTGTAGGCTGGGCCAAATAATAGATCGTAGCCAAGTCCAGATTCCTGCAACGCCGCAGCATAGAAGCGACCCAGTTGATGCAACGAGGCCCCATCATTAAATGCACCAGCGTTGAAAAAGTAAGGGCTAATGCGACCGGATTTGAGTGTAAACTCACCGAATTGCAGGACCTTTTGTGAAATAGCAAAGGCTATAAATTCTGTCTGGTAATCCAGTAACACCTAGTCACTCTCCACGGCAGATTTTTGTAATGTTATTAGCTCACCAATACCTTTACCTGCAAGCATCAGCATCTGATCCAGTTCTTCCCGATCAAAGGGGGCACCTTCTGCCGTACCCTGCACTTCGATAAATTTCCCAGCCTCGGTCATTACGACATTCATATCCGTCTCGGCGGCAGCATCTTCCACATACTCAAGATCCAATACCGCATGACCATCTACCACACCAACGGACACCGCACCGATAAAGTGATTAAACGCACCCAGCGCGTCTATGCTCTTTAACGCATCATAAAGCGCGACACAGGCACCAGTAATTGATGCAGTTCGGGTACCACCATCAGCCTGAATGACATCACAGTCAATGCGAACGGTATATTCCCCGAGCTGCTTCATATCGACACAACCACGTAGAGACCGGCCAATAAGGCGTTGAATTTCTACAGTGCGGCCGCCTTGCTTGCCCCGGGCCGCCTCTCTATCCATTCTTGTATGGGTCGACCTTGGCAGCATGCCGTATTCGCAAGTAATCCAGCCCTGGCCACTACCGCGCAGAAAGCCCGGTACCCCGGCATCAACGCTGGCTGTACAAATCACTTTCGTATTACCGAAGCTAATTAGCACCGAGCCTTCTGCATATCGTGTAAAATTACGCTCTATGGATACAGACCGTAATTGATCAACTAAACGCCCACTGGCTCTATTAAAACTCATTCAAATACCTATTCTGCGGCAAAACTCCATTATACTTGGCTATCACCATCCGTCGCTGTAACTAATTGAATTAATTATGACCAAAAGTATGACCGCATTCGCCAGAGCTGAAGCTGATGCTATGGCCTGGGAAATAAGATCCGTCAACCAGCGTTATCTGGATGTTAGCTTCAAGATGCCCGAGGCCTTTCGGAATCTCGAAACCGAACTCCGAAACCTACTCAGAGATAAGATTCAACGTGGCAAGGTGGACTGTCTACTAAGGCTCGATATTGAAAACCTGGCCGCCACCGAGTATGAAATTGACGAGGCAGAGCTACGAAAATTACGCAGCGCAAGCGATCAGGTTAGCGCTATTTTTGGTAATGCCGATGCACCGACAACCCTCGATATCCTCCGCTGGCCCGGTGTCATCATTGAATCAACCAGTGATGTAGACGAAATTAACAAGCGAATCAAAGCCACTTTCCATGAAGCTGTAACCAATATGGTTTCGATGAGAGAAAGAGAAGGTGATGAACTCGCCCGAATTATTGGAGAAAAACTCGCCAGCCTTGAAACCATCGTTTCACAGGTGAAGCTGGAGGCAGCAACCATTAATGAGCGCCAGGAACAAAAGTTGCGAACCAGGTTAGCGGCACTCAATATTGAAGCCGACCCTGGTCGCCTGGAGCAAGAACTGGTTTTTCTTGCCCAGAAAAGTGACATTGCAGAAGAGATTGATCGGCTCGAAACCCATATTGAAGAAGTAAAATCCACCCTGGCACAGACTAAGCCTGTGGGTCGACGACTCGACTTTCTCATGCAGGAGCTAAATCGCGAAGCGAATACCCTGTCCTCAAAAGCAACCGCCGCAAACACCTCTATCCAGGCTGTCGAGCTGAAGGTGATTATTGAGCAGATGCGGGAACAGGTGCAGAACATAGAATAATGTGTCCATCTAACCCCCCATCCAGTCACGGTCAGGTCTTCGTCATCGCAGCGCCCTCAGGTGCTGGTAAAACAAGCCTGGTAAGAGCCCTGGTGAAAACCAATAGTGACATTGCCGTCGCTGTTTCACACACCACCAGACCCAAACGGCCTCACGAGGTTGATGGTGTCGACTACCATTTCGTCTCGCCGGCTGACTTCCAGGCCCTCGAGGCAGCCAATGGATTCGTGGAATCGGCGCAAGTATTCGGCAATTTCTATGGTACTAGTCGTGCGGCTATGGAGGCGATTACAAAGCAGGGATTACATCTGGTGTTAGAAATTGACTGGCAGGGTGCAATACAAATTCGCCAGGCTGTGCCTCATGCCAGAACGATCTTTATCCTCCCACCATCACTTCAGGCCTTAAAAGAACGGCTTCACAATCGAAATCAGGATGATGACCACACCATTGCCCAGCGCATGGCCGAGGCTATCAGTGAACTGTCCCACTACCATGAATTTGACTATCTGGTGGTGAATGATGACTTTGATACGGCCCTCGAGCAGCTCAAGCAAATCTTCCGTAATGAAGCACCAGAGCTGGCTATTTCCGAACAATCTGTCGCGCTAGCGGACCTGATTGAGGATTTATTGCCCTCCAGGCAGCAAAAGCACCGCTAAGCGGTTGTGTTTTGTAGGATAATTTCGGTAAACTGCGCGGCTCTGTCGTGTTGGTGTGTGCAGGTGCAGCATCCCAGATTGGATGCCGATAGAGAATGTAACAACACTGAATATTGGAGAACCAAATGGCTCGCGTCACTGTAGAAGATTGTCTAGAAAATGTCGAAAACCGATTTGAATTGGTCATGGTCAGCAGCAAGCGAGCCCGTCAATTGGCGACAGGCGGCAAAGAAGCACTTGTACCTTTAGAAAACGACAAGCCTACAGTACTGGCGTTACGTGAAATTGCTGAAGGTTTCATTGACGCCTCAATTTTGGACGAGAAACCTAAACACGAAGAACATGACGTTCTGGTTATCGATACGGAAGCAGATGCAATCGAGCCACCTAAAACAGAATTCTAGACAGACCCAACCTATTCCAACGGGCGAATCTATCGGAGTACAAGTTTGTTAACGATTGATTCGCTTGCCCTTGAACTTGGCAAATATCTTGATGATGATCAGGTCAGCCAGGTAAAAAAAGCCTACTACTTCGCTGAGCAAGCCCATCAGGGCCAAAAGCGAAAATCCGGCGAAGACTATATAACCCACCCCCTGGCAGTTGCCGCAATCCTTGCTGATATGCACATGGACCATCAGTGTCTGATGGCAGCCCTGCTACACGATGTTATTGAAGATACTGGTGTGCCGAAGCACATGCTGGCAACGGAATTCGATGAAGATGTAGCGAATCTTGTCGATGGCGTCAGCAAGCTAAAAAGCATGTTTCAAACCCGTGCTGAGGCCCAGGCAGAAAACTTCCAGAAAATGACCCTGGCCATGGCGAAGGACATTCGCGTGATACTGGTCAAGATCGCTGATCGACTACACAATATGCGCACCCTTGGTGCCTTGAGCCCAGAAAAGCGTCGAAGAATCGCCAAGGAAACACTCGAGATTTATGCCCCCATTGCCAATCGGCTTGGGATGAACACCATCCGTATCGAATTTGAAGAGCTTGGCTTTAAAGCCATGTATCCGCTGCGATCGAGCATGATCGAAAAAGCTGTACTAAAAGCCAGAGGACACCGCAAAGAAGTCGTGGGCAAGATTCTCGCATCAATTGTCGCTTGCATTGAGTCGGAAGGTATCGAGGCCGATGTTGTCGGCAGGGAAAAACACCTCTATAGCATCTATGACAAGATGCGCAGCAAGCGTCGTTCTTTCAATGAGATGTCTACGCCTTTCGGATTATCGTTGACAAGGTAGACACCTGTTATCGAGTC
>CBDUKY010000125.1:0-8012 GCA_965367925.1 uncultured Pseudomonadales bacterium
TGATATTGGTATTCTTCTTTAGCATCAATACTTCGAGACCTTCGGTTTTCTCGCGCACCAGTACAACCGTTGCAGCAGGAATTGCTGGATTAGGGTTTCCTTTTGCTTCCAGGTCACCATAAATGTCATTCCTATGTCGCTTATCTTCGCTCATGGGGTTTCTCAATTTTGCTCAAACTGGAGAATACCACTGTGCTACAGTCCCCTGCATCGTTAAATATCAGGCAACCTAATGAGCGATACACCTCAGGTAACACGGACCTATCTGAATCATCATCTAGACTCAAGCCGATGGGAAAACTATACGCCACGAGATGACGACATCATTGTTACAACCTCCTATAAGTCCGGCACAACCTTTACCCAGCAAATTCTCTATCACCTACTTGTAGGTGGCGCCACCGACGATGCAGCCCTACCGCCGGTGGACGCGGCTTCCCCCTGGGTCGATGCGCGTTTCCATGGTGAATCTAGCGAGGAGTTAAAGGCACTTTTAGAGGCCTTGCCGGGTCGCCGATTTCTTAAAAGCCATTTGCCGCTGGACGGACTACCCTATTACAAAAATGTTAAGTACCTGATAATCGGCAGAGACCCACGCGATGTATTTATGTCGTTAGCTAACCACTATGGTAATTATACAGATCTTGCTTATGCAGCTATGGCACATAACAATCCAGGCTTACCGTTTCCAAGATTTGAAGAGGATATAAAGGTCCTCTGGAAGAATTGGATTAGCCGGGGCTGGTTCGAGTGGGAATCTGAAGGTTATCCATTTTGGTCCAATTTACATCACACCCAGAGCTACTGGGATTTTAAACATCTACCTAATTTTATGTTTCTTCACTACAACGATATGCGGGCAGATTTACCTGGCACCATCCAACGAATCGCAAGCTTTATTGAACACCCACTATCGTCGGAAAAATTAAAGGAAGTCGTTGCAGCGACAGAATTTGAATCAGTCCGGCAAAAGGCAATTCAAATGACCGCCAATGAAAAGCCAGAAGAAAGAATTTTTGCTGGTGGCTCAGCTGCCTTCTTCTACAAGGGTAGCAATAATCGCTGGAAGGACGTTCTCGACGAGGAAGATATGGCGCTGTACGAGGCCACCAAAAACAAGGTATTAAGCAAAGACTGCGCTCTCTGGTTAGAAGGTGGCGCAGAGACTTTAGATCGTCGATAAGCCCTCGACCTGTAAGCGATGAATGACTCGCTCTTCGTCACCATGGTCATGAACTGCATAGTGCACTACTGAACGGTTATCCCACATGACGAGATCTTTTGCCGACCACTTATGTCGTGCTTGATATTCCATCCGCACACTATGGGCGAATAAATACTCAAGCAGCGGTTTGCTTTCCTCCCGGGTCCATCCGGTAAACTTCTCTGTAAAAGCCCGGCAAACGTACAGTGCAAGTTCACCCGTTTCTTCATGTGGTCTAAATACCGGATGAGTTGCTCTTGGTGCAGCAGCTTCATCCTGACCATATAGGCGCGCGAGCCCCTGGGCTGAATGAAACGCAGTAACATCCTGTAAGGTGGTCTTTACGCCTTCTGATAAATCCTGATAAGCAAGATGCTGGTTCGAAAATGCCGTGTCACCACCAAAAGCCGGTGCAGCATGGGCGTAAAGCATGGTTAATTTTGGCGGTGCTTGATTGTAGGTCATGTCAGAATGCCAATGTTGATTGACATCCTTTTCCTTGCCGCGGTTTTTCAACACGATAATATTTGGATAGTCTGGCAATCCACCGTAAGGAAACTTCACCAGCTCCCCCCAGAACTGAGCAAATCTCATGTGATCTTCTGGCTGTAAATCCTGCCCTGGGAAAACAAGCAGATGATGCGTTAAGAAAAGCTGGTTTATCTCAGCCCAGCGGTTCTTATCAAGGGTCTTAACATCTAACCCAGATACAATGGCGCCCATGGGTGCAGAGAGTGGTGTTACCTGCATTGTTTTACCCCTTCAGTAGTCTGATTAGCCCAACGAAATACCATTTATTGTTCTCGCCATCTTAATATACCTTCATCTCGAAGCGCAGAGATACCTATGCAAAAATCCCGCAACATGGACTCTACCAGTTGTCGTATTTCTGGATCACGATCAATGCTCTTATCGTCATGATCAGTCCCCAGAAGCGGCAAGGCGACACTCGCTGCTTCCACCACTTGACCAGACATGGTTTTCAATACTTCACGAAGCGCTTTTTGTGCATGGGAAGCTCTCGGTGAGGTATTTAGCAAGGCGATTGGTACATTGATAAATTCATCGCCACTCACAAGCCAATCAAGGGTATTTTTGAAGACACCACTTATACCATGAGCGTATTCTGGTGTCGCAATGAGCATACCGTCGGCCTCCGCCAGCATCTGCTTCAAGCGACTAACAACTTTGCCTGGCTGATCTTCAAAATCTGGATTAAAAAGTGGTATTGAGGCTACATCTTCAAAAATATTTATTGTCACATTATCAGGTGCTAGTCGCGCGGCGGTCCGAAGCGCCAGACTGTTATAAGACTTTTCTCTCAAACTGCCTGATATTGCTAACAGACGGAAAGATTCATTGTTCATCATCGCTGACCTATTCACCGCTTATTGTTTCGAATTGATAGTGCATCGCCCAGGGATTAACCGCTTCGTAGGTTAAACCAAACTCAAGTAATGTTTGATCTGCACCCATTGGTCCGAGCAGTTGGATACCCATCGCCCGCCGATTATCAAACCCTGCCGGTAACGCCAGGGCCGGTACAGCCGCCATACTGGCACCAATAACAACTTCCATCCATCGATGGTAGCTATCCATAGTTACGCCAGCAATTTCGTTTGGCCAATGAATATCCGCGGGGAAAGGGAATACCTGAGCGGCGGGCAGTGCGAGAAAATCATAGTCAACAAAAAGGTTCTGCAGATACTGATACCATGCCGTCCTGCACCCACTCGCTGCTGCTACATCCGCCCCGGAGATCCGTTCGCTCTGGGTAATCTCCCAGATTAACTCCGGTTTGAGTTGTTGTCGTTTAAGGGGATCATCAAAAAGGGCTTTTCGTGTGCTACCGATCTGCCAATGGCGCAATGTTAACCACGCATCCCAGAGGGATGACATACTAAAGTCAGATTTAACATGTTCAACCGATACATTCGCATCAGCCAGATTGGCTAGCGCTTTTTCACAAACATCAAGCACTCCTGACTCCATTTTTAAGTAACCATCAAAATTACCAAACCAGCCAATTTTTACGTGCTTGCTTTTTAAGGCACAAAAATCGGTAGGTATTGGCAATGGCGCTTGTTGGCTGAGCGGCGCTGAAGGATGAAAACCCGCCATGGTCGTAAACAGATATATAAGATCTTCCATGGTTCTTGCCATGGGACCGTCTGTGACCAATTGGTTGAAGTACTGGTCTTCTCTTATCGATGGCACTCGCCCGAGACCCGGCCTTAGACTCACAACATTATTAAAGGCTGCCGGATTGCGTAAAGAACCCATCATGTCACTACCATCAGCAACTGGTACAAGACCTAGCGCCAGTGCAGCAGCTGCGCCCCCACTACTGCCACCGGCAGTCAGATTTTTATCAAACGCATTTCTGCTAGTACCGAATAGGCTATTGTAGCTCTGAGAACCTAAGCCAAATTCAGGTACATTGGTTTTCCCTATGGCAATTGCACCCTGGTCACGAATTCGCGCCACAAAAAGATCATCGGCAGTCGCAATGTGCTCTGCAAATAGGGGTGAACCAAAGCTGGTTATGAGACCTGCGACATTGGCTAGATCCTTAAATGCATGGGGAAATCCATGCATCCAACCGTCGTGATGGCCATTTTTCAATCGTTGATCAGCGGCATCTGCACTGGCGAAAAGCGATTCTTCACTTTCTAAACTAACAAGCGCAGTATGCTGCGGGTTTATTTCCGCAATACGAGCCAGGTAAAATGCCATGACTTCTCTACAGCTAATGGTGCCGTTATGAATTAGCGCCGACATCTTTGCTGCGGAAACGAACATCTATGGCTGCCTGTGCTAGTTATGCAATGACGGTAAACCCACCTGGCGAAACATCCAATAGTTTTTGTGCTGTGTTAGACAATGCAAATATATCTTTAGGGTCATTGGTAACCAGTTGGTTTTCAATTGGCCTCAGCCAACTCACAATATAACCAAGGTAAAGTCCAATTCGTATCATTGCATCTTCGTTCGCACCCCCAGAATGGATAACATTACCAGAGTAAAGCAGGCTCGAACCTTTTGGCATAATCGCCTGACAAACTTCAGATTCCGTGGGCTGTCGATCTGATGCCCACAAATGACTGCCAGGCACCACCCGTGTCGCACCGTTAGTCGCAGTAAAATCAGTCAACGCGATATTGGCACTAAGCAGAATTTCTTCAGGTTTCTCTGCCTGCTGGACGCGATACCATGAACCACCGTCCGTATGAAATTCTTGTGCTGCCTGATGTTGATTCAGCACCATTAGTTCGGTATTGCTAAGTCGAATATCAGTTGCACGCTTATTTCCGGTCAGGAAGCTTTTTGCGAGTTCAAGCATCAACGGATGCGTGAGTACCGTTTCCATATGGCTAGATTTACTAAACAGCCCATGTAAACGTTTCGTCTGCGAACCATAGAACTCATTTTTATAGCCAAGCTCATCCAGCCCCCACTCCATGCCATCAAGATCTTTGGAAAAATCTTTTAGCAAATCATTACACAGTGCTTGATCAATAAAATTCTCAACTACACATGCGCCATCACGACGAATAGCTTCTTCTATGCCTTTCCGATCTTCTGGTTGAAAATGTGCCAGCGCTAGCATCACTTTTCCTCTTTGCTCGAGTTATAACTTGTGCAGTTTTCTTTTAAAGCTCGCCTTTAAAACCTGCTGTACTGGGCGAGACCTCCCGTTAATCCTGGCACTAGGCTGAGTCAGCCTTCGCCCAGCCTGCTTGCACCCGATTCACCAGGTCCAGACCTTCTGCGAGGGTATCAATCCTCTCTTTCCAGGTCTTACCGCCAGTTGAAAGACGAATTGTCGTAATACCTGCATCCCGGTAGGCTGCAAGCCGATCCGCAATCATCTCTTCGGTACCAATCAAGCTGGTTTTCAAGATCATCTCGTCAGGCACTCGTTTAATAGCCTCGGATTTTTTACCTTCCACCCAGAGCTTTTGTACTTCAATCGCCGCATCCTCATAGCCTGCTCGACGGAATGCATCATTATAGAAGTTGGTATTCGCCGACCCCATACCACCCAGGGTAAACGCCATGCCCGGTTTACGTGCTTCAATCATCGCTTCAACATCATCGCCAATCTCAAATCCTGTACCCACCTGAATATCGATTTCAGAAAAATCACGGCCAGCCTTTTCCGCGCCTTTTCGCATGGGATCAAAAAACACATTGGCATGTTCAGGCATAAAGGATGTACCTAACCAACCATCTGCAAGCTCACCGGTCATCTCAAGAGATTTGGGTCCAAGGGTTGCAAGATAGATAGGCAGTTTTGGTCTCGGTGGCTGTGATAAGCGTATGGGCTTTCCTTCACCACCTGGCCGAGGCAACAGATAATGCTTACCTTCATACTGTACTCGTTCGCCATTCAAACCTAATTTGACTATTTCAATACACTCTCGCAAACGTCCCAGCGGGCTGGCAAAACTTGCCCCATGCAATCCTTCAACTACCTGTGGTCCACTCACACCGAGACCAAGAATGAATCGATCTTTCGACACTGTCGCCATGCTCTGACTAGTCATCGCGATCATTGAGGGCACTCTGGCAGAAATCTGAAGAATCCCAGTACCCAGGGTAATGCGACTCGTTTTGGCAGCTAGATAAGCAAGGGGCACAATCGCGTCCATACCCCAGGCCTCTGCGGACCATGCCTGATCGACACCAAGCCTTTCTGCCTCTATGGTGTAATCCACAAGGTCATCCCAATCTTCACCATTGTAGTAGGCGCTACCTATTGATATGGATGTCTTCATTCTTCTGTTCCCTGTTTTATGTCTCAATTCTTGTTGCCAAAATAGGGTTGGGCTGATTAAACAAGCTCAACAACGCCGGCAATAAAATAAACGTTATCATTACTAACAGACTAATCGCCACTGTCAGTAATAGTCCAACTGACGCCGCACCTTGATGTGGACTAAAGGACAACGAAAAAAACGTACCGATAGTTGTTGCCGCACTAATGAGTACTGCCTTCGCTGTACTGGAACGAAACACTAGTGTTACATCCTTATGATCAAGGCTTCGGTGAACCACATGAATGCCTGTATCGACACCCAGACCAATAATCAACGGGACAACTAGAATATTTGCCATATTCAAGGTCAAGCCTGTTAGCTGACAGACTGCAAAGGTAAACAGTAAAGCTAGTGCAATCGGTATCAACACTAATATAGGTAAGATCAGGCTTCTAAAATACAGTATCAGTAGAATGAATATGCAAACAAAAGAGAGTGAAACGGCAAATTGAAATGACTCCACCACCACATCGCCGACGCCCCACTCGACTACACTGCGGCCAGCAATGTTGGGAGCAACCTGCTCAACGGCGAGGATAAAGTCTTCAGTGGCTTGTCTTGAGTCTAACGCCATTGCTGGTTGTACCGTCAGCAAGTACTGTCCGCGATCGTTCATGACCCGATGCCTGAGATCGTCAGGTATATCATCAAGGGTAAACGATTCAGCGCCTAACAGTTGCCTTAACATTGCAAGGCTAGCGGTCAGAGACTCAAACATCGCGTCATTAATACTTATTAGCGCTTGATCACTAGCCTGAAGCGCCCTGACCTGACCGATAAATACTGAGAGTTTTTCCTGTTGATCTACTGGTAACAAGGGCATTCGTTCACTGAGATAGGCAATCGCATCATCCAGAGCTGCTCTGGTCTCCTCTGCATCAGCTTCAACCGACAATACCTCATCAATCGATTCGTAAAGATTTAACACCGCGAGCAATTTTTCTTGCCTGGTCAACTGGTCTTTCGGCACGTAATCTAACGGCGTTGCAACGTCACCAACCTCTGGTAAAGCTTCAAGTTTTGCCTTGAGCGCAATGGCCTCTTTCGGACCCCTGGCAATCACAGCAATACTATAGTCGGTTGTCATGTTGTTTCGCTGCAAGTCCAATAAAGTCTTCATCCCCTCTGTTTTTGCATCTCGCATGGCGAGCACACTGTAATCAAAGCGCATATCCCTCGTTAAAATAGCCGCCAGGGTCGCTAGCAGTAGGAAACAGATGACAATATAAACTGGTTTTATGCCCGTGATTAAACTTGTTATCAAAGCCTTTTCGTTTGTTTGCAACTGATCCTGGCCGATCAAATTTTGCCGCGGTCGAGAACCAATACCCAGCTTCAAGAATATGGCTGGCAAAAGCGTAATACTAAGCAGAAAAGCGATCATCATGCCCGAGGCAGACATTACCCCTAGCTCTGCAAGACCACGATAGGCCGTTGGTGTAAATGACAGAAACGCAATCATTGAAGTTAGCATGCAAAGCAATAAGGCCGGGCCAATATCAGTCACTGCAAGCTCAACGGCTTCTCCTATGCCGCGTTCAGCGGCGAGTTCATTAACCCGCAATGCAAAGTGCACCGCAAAATCCACCCCAAGCCCGAAGAACATCACAATAAACATCAACGATAAGGTGTTGTAGCTACCAATAGTCAGGGTGGCAAAAGCCATGGTTAGCAGGACACCAATAGCCAACATGGCAAAAATGGCAGCGATGATGCGCCAGGAGCGAATACCAAACCAGAGGATGGCAAACAATATGAACACAGAAATGGTTCCCGCAATGCCTATGCCGTTTAACGCGGCAGATATCTCTTCGTGGGCCAGGGGCACTTCACCGGTTAGTCTGACTTGAATCGTATCTGGTACGCCAACTTGACTAACGATATCTCTAAGGTTTGTTACAATGGTTTCATTGGGTAATCGCTGATCTATGTTCTGCTTACCTTTAACAATAATCAGTTGATAATGTTCAGATTGGCTCGTATCA
>CBDUKY010000126.1:0-7984 GCA_965367925.1 uncultured Pseudomonadales bacterium
ACAAACAGTTGAGGCATCTCAGTCAGGCGATGATTCAGAATTAAATGATGAATTAGATGCGCAATTAGATCAGGCGTCAGATGCGATGGCGCCAGAGCAAGTTAGTGAGCAATCAATAACTGTTGAGTCAGCCTCTGAAGAAAGTCAGCAGGAGGAAGGTGATCCACTTAGTGGATTTGTTGGTGAGTTAAAAATTGAAGAGGCAGAACCTGTTGAAATAGTCGGGGAAATTGAATCTGGCGCTAGCAGATCTATTCTCTGGTTTAGCCTGACAATCTTAATGTTGGTGTGTCTCGGTTTGCAGTATGGCTGGTATAACAGGGACAAATTGTCGCAACAAACAGAACTGCGGCCATACTATGAAAAGGTTTGTAGTTTGATTGATTGTAAGCTGCCAGAGCGAACAGATATGTCCGCCTTAAGTGCCATTGGTCTGGTGGTTCGATCCCATCCTGAAAAAGCAAATGCGCTGGTGGTTGACGCTGTTGTTCGAAATACTGCAAGGTTTCGCCAACGCTTCCCCAGGCTGGAATTGAATTTTGCCGACATCAATGGGGTAACCATCGCCCAACGCAGATTCACAGCGAAGGATTATCTCGGTGGAGAATTATCTGGTATGAAATATGTACCAGCGGAAACTGAGTTCCGGCTTTCACTGGAAATTGTTGACCCTGGTAAAGCCGCGGTGAGCTATTCGATGCGGGTGCTACCGAATTGAAGTTCTGGCTTAACTTGTTAAGATAGCGCCCCCCGGTTCATCCTCCAAAAATAGCGACCCATGCGCATAGGTTCCTTTGAAAACAAGAGTCGAGTTGTAATAGCACCCATGGCAGGTGTTACAGACCAACCTTTTCGGAACTTGAGCCGTTCCATGGGGGCACATTGGTTAGTGTCAGAGATGGTAACCAGCGATAAACGTCTCTGGCACACCCGTAAATCCGCGAATCGATTAAGGTTTCAGGCAGAGTCAGAGCCGAGATGGGTTCAAATAGCTGGAGGCGATGCAGACATGCTCGCCAGTGCAGCAGAGGCCAATCAGGCCCTTGGTGCACAAATCATCGATATCAACATGGGTTGCCCGGCGAAGAAGGTATGTAACAAACAGGCTGGCTCGGCATTACTTCGAGACGAGAAGCTTGTTTTTGAGATTTTTCAGGCAGTTGTTGCCGCCGTTGATATCCCTGTCACCGTAAAAATACGTCTCGGTTGGTCGCTTGATGAAATTAATGCCCCTTATATAGCGCAGATGGCGGAAGCCGCAGGTATAAGGCTCGTGACTGTTCATGGACGTTCACGGGCTTGTAAGTTCGCAGGGGATGTTGATTATGGCGCCATTGCTGACGTTGTTCAGGCTGTCGGGATTCCCGTTATTGCGAATGGCGATATCACCAGCCCTGAAGCAGCCTCTGATGTTTTGCAGCAAACTGGTGCTGAGGCTGTAATGATTGGTAGAGCGGCCCAGGGTCAGCCATGGATTGCGGACAAAATTGATCATTATCTGGAAACTGGACAGGTCAAAAAAGATCCACCAACAAGTGAGATAATCCAACTTCTCACCGCACATGTAACAGAGCTCTCGGTGTTTTATGGAGAGCTAATGGGGCCTCGAATCGCGCGGAAACATGTTGGTTGGTATTTGAAATACCTGTCCGAACGACCTGGCGATCGTAGAGCTGCAGCGGAGTGTCGCGTTAAAGAATTTCTGCGTCATTTCAATCAGCTAGATGATTACAGGCAACAAGTTGATGCGATCGAGAGGTTTTTGGTTGCCTTTGATGGTGATGATTATATGGCTGCGTAGAGATCCTTAGATGGCTCCTACCATGTAGCCAAAGACCAGGATTTTTTTATGGAACAGTCAATGCTTGAGAGTATCCCACCTGTCGAACAGGAAGTTACAGGATTTACCCTGTCTGATTCAGTTGAACAAGCAGTTCGACGCTATCTGAATAATATGAACGGCCAGGAAATCACTGAGCTATACGAACTGGTGTTATCTGAAATGGAAGCGCCAATGCTAGCCTGCGTGATGAGTTACGCGTCCAATAACCAGAGTAAAGCATCCCAGATGCTTGGTCTTAATCGCGGCACCTTGAGGAAAAAACTCAAGAAGTACGGGCTCGTCTAAACAAGACATCGCCGCAGAAAAGCTGGATAAAATTTTAAGTTTAGGACTGGGTACCTCTGGTATCCACTTCTAAAGTCCAGCAGCGATAAGGCAAACCCCCTTTGCCTTATCGCTGCGCTTATTCCCTGGGTGAAATTGGGCCAAGACGCTATCTCGTCTTCCCATTTACCTGCAACAGCGTGTAAAATTCCTTCCCCTCAGGACGGCGAAAACCGTCCTTTTTTTATTTCTTCGCCCCGCCAAAGCGAGCAATTTATGCAAAATGTAACCGTAACTACTGCATTACTGAGTGTTTCTGACAAATCTGGACTAGAAAAATTTGCGGCGGGGTTAGCAGCCCACGGCGTTAATCTGCTTTCGACCGGTGGCACCTACAAAGCGTTGCTGGATCAGGGCCAGAAGGTGCGCGAGGTTTCTGACTATACGGGTTTTCCTGAGATGATGGATGGCAGGGTAAAAACCTTGCACCCAAAGATTCACGGTGGGCTACTCGGTCGGCGTAATGCGGATGGTACTGGTACTGATAAAGCGGTCATGGATGAACATGGTATTACCGCCATCGATCTTGTCGTTGTAAACCTTTACCCCTTTGAAGCAACCGTGGCCGCAGAAGATTGTAAATTTGTGGATGCTATTGAAAATATTGATATTGGTGGACCGGCGATGTTGCGCTCTGCGGCAAAAAACTTTGCATCAGTTGCCGTGATCGTTGATGTCGCCGATTACGATCTTGTGCTTGCTGAGCTTGAAGCATTGGACGGTGCCCTTAGTTATGAAACGCGGTTCAGACTAGCGGTAAAGACATTTGAGCATGTGGCAAGGTATGACGCGGCAATTTCGAATTATCTCTCGGCGGTTAACCCTGAGACAGGAGAGACAGCGCAGTATCCTGGCACAATAACCCAGCAGTATGTGCGAAAGCAGTCTATGCGATACGGCGAAAACCCTCACCAATCAGCCGCGTTTTATGTAGATGCAAAGTCCCGACAAGGCAATGTGGCGAACTCGGTACAAATTCATGGCAAGGCTTTATCCTACAACAATGTCGCGGATACAGATGCGGCGCTAGCCTGTGTCCAGGCCTTTGAAGAACCAGCTTGTGTCATCGTTAAGCATGCGAATCCTTGCGGTGTTGCTGTGGCCGAAGATGTGAGAACAGCCTATGCGCGAGCATTTGCAACGGATCCGACGTCGGCCTTCGGCGGCATCATTGCCTTTAATCGGACGGTTACTGCTGATGTTGCCAGTGACATGATTGCCCAGCAATTTATTGAAGTGGTAATTGCGCCAGACGTCGATAAAGCCGCGGCAGAGGTGTTAGCGACCAAGAAGAACGTCAGGGTTCTTACCTGCGGCAGTCTGGATGTTGACCGAAGCGGTGAGCTAGATTACAAAAAAGTCGTTGGCGGTCTGTTGGTTCAGGAAGCGGATTTATCATTATTAGATGCGGCTGGTTTGAAAGTTGTCAGTGAGCGAGCACCTACTGAAGCAGAAAATCGAGATCTATTATTTGCATGGGTGGTCGCGAAATATGTGAAATCAAATGCCATTGTTTATGCTAAAGATCAGCGAACGATTGGTGTTGGTGCAGGCCAGATGTCACGAGTCTACAGCGCGATTATTGCAGGCATTAAGGCTGCTGATGAGAACCTTACTGTCGAAGGGTCAGTCATGGCTTCTGATGCTTTCTTCCCATTTCGAGACGGCATAGATGCTGCAGCGAAAGCAGGTATTACAGCTGTGATTCAACCGGGTGGTTCAATGCGTGATGAAGAAGTCATAGCTGCCGCTAACGAGGCTGGGATGGCGATGGTATTTACTGGTATGCGTCATTTTCGGCACTAGATATGAACTTAGAAACCCAGCTTAAATTGACGGTATAAACAATGAAGGCAATGAAAGTATTAGTGACTGGTAGTGGTGGTCGGGAACATGCCCTTGCATGGCGGCTAGCGCAATCAAACAATGTAAGTGCCGTATTTGTTGCACCAGGAAACGCCGGAACCCGTGGTGAACCAAAAATATCCAATGTCGATATTGATGTGATGGATACAGCGGGGCTGATAGCGTTTGCGCAAGCGAATGATATTGGGCTAACCGTGATCGGGCCGGAGGCGCCGCTAGTTGCTGGCGTTGTCGATGCGTTTACAGCAGCAGGTTTAACCTGTTTTGGTCCAACCAGGGCCTGTGCACAACTTGAAGGCTCAAAGAATTTCACGAAGTCATTTTTGGCTCGTCACAATATCCCAACTGCTGCCTATGAGAGTTTCACTGATTACGATGCGGCCTTTTCATATTGTCAGAGAATGGGCTATCCGATTGTGATCAAGGCAGATGGTCTTGCTGCAGGTAAGGGCGTCGTGATTGCAGAAGACGTAAGTGTCGCTGAACAGACACTAAAAGATATGATGCAGGATCACACCTTCGGTGAAGCTGGTACAAGGGTTGTAATTGAAGAATTCCTGGAAGGGGAAGAAGCGACTTTTATCGTTATTGCAGATGGTAAAGACGCAATACCCTTCGCCTCATCACAAGATCACAAGGCTGCCTATGATGGTGACCTTGGACCGAATACAGGTGGAATGGGAGCATATTCTCCAGCACCAGTAGTCGATGACGAGACCTATAAAAAAATTATGACAGAGGTGATTGAGCCAACGATTTCAGGGATGGCCGAAGATGGTACACCCTATACGGGGTTTCTCTACGCAGGCTTGATGATAGATAGAGCGGGTCAGCCTAAGGTGATTGAATTCAATTGTCGATTTGGTGATCCAGAGACCCAACCCATGATGATGAGAATGCAATCGGATCTGGCGGAACTTTGTCTTGCGGCCATTGAAGGTAACCTTGCAGGTAAAACCATCTTGTTTGATAGTCGGACAGCGCTGACTGTGGTTATGGCGGCAGAAGGATATCCGGGTAGTTATGAGAAGGGTAGGGTGATTTCCGGTATTGGTGTAGAAACATCTGATGGCAAAACCTTTCATGCGGGTACAGCTGAAGTTAATGGCCAACTCGTCACTAATGGTGGACGTGTACTCGGTGTAACTGCTCTGGGTAACAGTGTAAAAGAGGCGCAACAAGCAGCTTATGAGCGGGTTGCCCAGATTCAATATGAGGGCCGTCAATACAGAACAGATATTGGCTACAGAGCAGTTGCTAGAGAGGAAGCAAATAGTTAAAGACTATTTTGCTGCTGCCATTTCTCGACGGCCATAATACGCTCATCTCTTAATGCCTCGCCAAAGGCTGGCCCGGATAGATCAGGCTTTTTGCGTTTGATGACCTGGGCTGAAATATTTGCGACCAGCGCGAACAATGCCTGCCACTTGTCTCCATAGGGGTTGTTGTCGTTTAGCTCGGCTAACAAATCAAAATAGTTATTTAGGTCTTGTTGACGCTCTGGGCGCCGAAAACTATCCCTGTCATAAAACCAGTCAACAATGTCACTTGCTTCGAGTTGATCGAGACTTTTCCACAATTCAAAATTTCCCGCAGCCATCAATGCAAGGTCGAATAATTTTTTCGGTAGTCTCAAACGGGTAGTTAGCGCTTTTAGTTGCTCAGCGGAGCAACCTTCTAAGAGGGCAGCGAAACGAAAATCGGGCTTCTCTGTTTTAGCTTCTATGCGAGTTAACAAAGCAATACCCTGCTGGCTAATTTCTGGCCAGAGGTAATCATGCGCACCTATCTCATTGAGTAGCGTGAACGCCCGGTGGGGTGTGTCTGTATGCAGTATCTTGTCAACTTCTGCGTAAATACGTTCGGGAGAGAGTTCAGCGAGTGCCTTTGCGCCTGTCATACGAGTCATCATCTGCAGCGTGGAGGGGTCCACATCAAACTCAGCAAAGCGGGCGTAAAAGCGTGCCACTCTCAGAATACGCAGAGGATCTTCTTCGAAGGCGCTAGAGACGTGTTTGAGTCGTTTGGCCTTGATGTCCTGCAGGCCACCGTAGGGATCAATAAGCGTTCCATCCGGGGTTTCAGCTATGGCATTCACCGTAAGGTCTCTGCGCATCAGGTCTTCCTCAAGGGTAACGTCTGCACTTGCATCGCACTCGAAACCCTGATGACCTGCGGCGATTTTTCTTTCCTTTCGTGCGAGGGCGTATTCTTCTTTGGTTTTTGGATGTAAGAATACGGGAAAGTCTTTACCGACTCTGGTAAAACCAAGCTCGATCATTTCAGCTTCGGTTGCGCCAACGACTACCCAGTCACGTTCAGTGACTGTTAGCCCCAGTTGTTTATCGCGAACCGCGCCGCCTACGAGATAGGTATCCATGACATATTATTGTCTATTTCTCGCTGGAACCGTGAAGAATTCTTTGTCTTCCAGCCGATAAGCCGTTAATGAACGACCCCAGACACAGCCAGTGTCGAGGGCAATACAGTTTTTCTGATGGGTGATGCCTTCAATGGCTGCCCAGTGACCAAATAAGATGGTTAGTTCGTCATCCCGTGGAAAATTAAACCAGGGGGAAAATCCAGCAGGTGCAATATCTGTTTTGTGGGTAAGATCTAGTTCTCCCTCAGCAGTACAAAATCTCATTCTCGTCAGGTAATTGGTGATGCATCGTAGCCTGTCTATACCGGATAGATCTGGGTGCCAGGTTGTTGGCTCATTGCCATACATGTCAATGAGGAAGGCTTTCCAATTGTCACCACGTAGTTCGTTGGACACTTCCCCGGCAAGTGCTAGCGCTTCTTCGCCGGACCAGAAGGCAGGTATGCCTGCGTGAACCAGCAAATATTGGTCTTGTTCACAATGTGCTAATGGTTGTTGCCTTAACCAGAAAATTATTTCATCGAGGTTTGATGCCGAGAGAATGTCATGAAAGGTATCTGATCTGGTGGCCTGGTGTGCCTCTGTGGCAACGGCAAGTAGATGAAGATCATGGTTGCCAAGCACGACCTGACCGGGAATAGACATCATCAATTTGAGGGTTTCGAGGTTCTCTGGTCCGCGATTAACAAGGTCCCCAACACTACATAATTTATCAGTTTCAGTATTGAAGCCGACCAGTGCGAGCAGTTCGTTTAATTCTGCATAGCAACCCTGAATATCGCCCACAACGTAGGTGCTCATTTCGCCTCACTGGTTGCAGCATTAGCGAGTGTGATGAATTCCTCGAGGCTTACATTTTCCGGACGTTCTGCGGGATTAATGCCGGCGGTCTCGATTTGCTCTGCAGAGAGATATTTCTTCAGGCCATTGCGGAGGGTTTTGCGTCGCATACTAAAAGCATGGTTTACCATATCAGCAAATAGTTTTTCGTCTCTGGCGATGTTTCTGTCAGTTTTAGGGGTTAATTTTACGATCGCAGACATAACTTTTGGTCTGGGTGTAAATGATTCTGGTGGTACTTCAAATAACTTTATGGACTGACAATAATATTGGCTCATGATCGAGAGTCGACCATAATTTTTTTCACCAGCGCTCGCAACTAAACGTTCGACGACTTCCAGTTGAAGCATGAAATGCATGTCAAAAATGATGTCGATGTGATTGAAAAGCCGAAATAGTAGCGGCGTTGAAATATTGTAGGGTAGATTGCCGACTACCCTGAGTCTGGTGTCTGCCAGGCGCGAAAAATCGAACTTCAATACGTCTGCTTCGATCACATTTAAGGATGGATAGAGCATACGTAATTCCGCCACAAGATCCCTGTCGATTTCCACAACAGAAAGGTTGCAGCCAGTTTCGATGATTAAGCGAGTGATTGCACCGTGACCAGGTCCAATTTCTAACAGGTTTTGGTCCGGTGTTGGGTTTATCGCTGTAACAATTTTCTGAATCTGGTTTTGATCATTAAGAAAGTTTTGACCAAACCTTTTTCTAGCGCGCATTAGGAG
>CBDUKY010000127.1:0-7978 GCA_965367925.1 uncultured Pseudomonadales bacterium
TAAGCTGGGTCATGCACATACCTGTAATCCCTGTGGTTGGAGACATCCAGGAATGGGTACCAGCCATACCACCCCAGTGGTATTCGCCTATGGCAGCATCTGGTTCGCCTTCTGCTGGTTGTTCTTTCAGGGCGAAACCAAGGCCAAAGGTGGTACCGACCATTTCCCAGAATGGGAAGTTAACATTGACGCCGTCAGCAAGCTGATTAGTACGCATCAATTGCAGGGTCTCGGGTTTCAAAAGGCGAGTGCCTTTCCATTCACCATCATTAACAATTAGTTGGATAAGCTGAATATAATCAACCAGGGTTGAAGTTAGACCACCGCCACCAGATAAAAAGCTGGTAGGTTTTGAATAGCTGCTGGTCTCTGGAGCATCTGCTTTGTTTAAGCCGCCAGCCATTGGATCTAACGGGTTTTGTGGGGCATACATGGTGGTAAATCTGTCGAGTTTGTCCGCTGGTACATAGAAGTCTGTATCCGACATGCCGAGTGGCTCGAAGATGTTTTGTTTTAAGAATGCGTCGAATTTCTGCCCGGAGACGACTTCAATCAATCTTGCAGTAACGTCAGTCGCGAGGCTATATCGCCAGAAGGTACCAGGCTGAAATGCCAGTGGCATCTTGCCAAGCTCAATGCACATGCTTTCAAGGGTTTTACCTTCAGTTGCAAGGCCGCTAATACCATTTTTGATGTAGTTACTATCAATGATCGATTCAGGCTCAATAAAGCCATAGGACAAGCCAGAGGTGTGACTCAGTATTTGTCTGATAGTAATGGGGCTATTAGCGGGTTCAGTATCTTCAATAGATTCCGCGTCTTTCTTTAACACTTGCAGGTCAGAAAATTCAGGTAGGTATTTCTCTAGCGGATCATCAAGATCAAATTTACCGGCTTCCCAGAGCATCATGGCCGCAACAGAAGTCACGATCTTGGTGTTGGAGTACATGCGGAAGATGGAATCTGGCTTTAGTTCGCCGCCAGCTTCCTTGTCGAGACTGCCGAAGGTTTTAATATCGATGATATCTGTGCCCTTCATGACAAGGGTCGTGCACATGGGAATAATGTCTTGATCAACATACCACTGCATCCGTTCATGCATAGGAGAAAAATCAAGGGAGGTTTTGCTAACGTCTAACATGGTAAATCCTTAAGGCCAGAAATATTTAACCCAGCCAAAATACACCAATGTTCTCCTAGGCACTACCTGTCAATTCATCATAGCTTTTTTCTTTATTTTGCCGCAGCCCCGTGACGACGGTGGCAAGGGCACTTTCGAATTCGGCACCGGTATCAAGAATTTCACTATTTTCGGTAACAATCAGGTGTGCAAGCTGGCCCGTGGAATATTCTGCAACCTTAATCCCGGCGCGATTGGCGAAGATATAGTTGTCAGTTGACGCCATGACTGCCACCAGTTTACAGGGGGTCTGGGTACCTTCCATGATCGGCAACTTGACCCAGGCATCGGGTTTTAGCGCTTTAACGGCATTGGTTGCCAGTTCAAGCTTCCTGGCGGCTTTATTACGAAGTAGTTTCGCCCGGCGCTGTTTAGCAATGGCTTGTTTCTTTAGCAGGCTAAGCTCATCTTTGATTTCGTGCTTACGCTCTTTGCGGAATAGCAGCGAAATTTCTTTCCGACGTTTCGCTTCTCGCTCTTTGAGTTCTCTTGCCTTCTGGGCTTTGATGGTCTTGATGATGTTATCAAGCTGCTGTTGAAACTGGTCTGAAACCTTCTTTACCTGGTTTAACGGCTTGATGGTGCCGGACGTGAGGCGGGCAGCAAAGTCCGGATAGGACATATGCATGACCTTGCGCCGGTTCTGATTGGTAAATAGCAAACGGTTCGTTGCTTGCCAGTTAATAAGTAATCGAATCCTGGCAATTTTTTCTTCCGAATCCTGTTTGTCGTCGTATAAAAACCAACTGCCGGTAACCAGGTCGCCAATGCGCTGTTGCAGTTCAGGTTTTATTGACCGGCCCGTGTCGATATAGGGGTCTGTTTGCAGGAGATCAAAGTCGCAAGGAGGAGATGCCTCATTGGCTGCGATCGCTTCATATTCCGCGATCACATCCGCCATACATTGTTCTACTTCTTCGGTATCGAAAGGCATGCTCTTTGCGAAACCGAGTATGCGTCTTGGCAGTTCAGCGGATAACTGTTTTTGTTTCGCCTCATCAGGTTGTGGTTGCAGGGACCAGACCAGCAGTTCAGTTAGTTCATCAGCCTGTTTGGATTCTCTTGCGTCATGATTAAATTCCGCGTGTACCTTTTGCAGAAATTCAAACCAGGCGCCTTGCAGCATAAAGATAATAAAAAGCGGTAACGGCTGGTTTGCCATCTTCTGATTAAGCAGTTCAGCAGCATAGTGCCGTGCTTCTTGCTGGGCGAGGGTCTTGAGCTCTGCATCACAGAGACTCTTTTCGAGTTTCTTGTGCCGCTTGGCCTCGGCGCCAATCTCATTGTCGAGATTCTCGATGGCGGCTTCAAAATCCACCTTGCCACGGAGTAGTGGGCTAATGGCCGCTTCCACCTTCTCGAAGTATTGTTCTCCCAGGAAACCAAGATCTTCACTCCAACCAACACAGGTGTGAATAATCCTGTCCAGCAGGGTAAAGATTGGCAATGGTTGCAATAGCACGTGTAAGTCCTGCTTCAGGGCTTCAATGGCAATATAGGGTGATAAGCCTCGAATCAATGCCTCAACCCGAAAATCCAGGTCAGTTTCCTTCAATAGATTAGTAATACACTCATCGACAAAACTAACGGTCGCATGGTCATTAGCAAGCAAACCAAGGCCGGGATGGTGAGTTTGTATCTGGACCAGTATCGGCTCGATATGTGGCGTGGCGGTGGTTGCCGATGATAAGGCTGGCAGCTTTCCGAGCAGCTCGATGAGGGCGTCTGTTTCGACCACCACATCCTTCTGGTTGCTTGAGGTGAAGTAACCTCGCAACGCAGTCAGGAGTGTAGCTGGAGGAAGCTTCGACACAGGCGTTAACCTCAAAACGAAATGATGCGCCAATATAATACGATGTGAGGTCAGGTAACAGGAACCCTGTCACAACACCTCGATTTAACTGAACGACAAGATTGGTTTGATGCCCCCGCTATTGGTGAATTTCACCAACTCAAGTGATTCTGTCAAGCAAAAACCTTTTAAAAACAATAGGATAAATTCTGGCACGGTGGTTGCTCTGGTAATTAGCAATAACGAACAATGCCCGGAGGAGGCCTGATGATACATTCAGAACCGACACACACTTTACCCATGAAGTTAGTGTATCTGGCAATTGCCGCAATCTGCATCATGATTGGTATTGCCGGCCTGATTATTCCCATCATCCCGGGGGTTTTATTCCTATTTTTGGCTGTATTTATGCTTGGTAGGGTTTCCCGTCGCTTCAAGCGATGGAGTGAAGCACACCCGGTATTTGAAAGCGTACAGAATCAATTTCATAAGCTGGGTCAGGTCGATATGGTCTCTCGAGCAAAAGTCCTGGCCTTAATGAGTGTGAATATGATGGTGACTTCTCTGGCTGTTGTAACGCGATCAGTACGGAGACTCCTCGTTAGGAAATAAAGCGAGCTGTTTACCCCAGGTGGGCTTTCCGGCGACAGACTGGGAAGCACCACCTTTTTTTTACCCTTCTTTTCGTTAGTGACCCGATTAGTGCCTATGCTATCTTTGATTTGTTAAGAGTAGCAGGGGCCAATCAGTGCCAAAACAAAATTTCTCCTCCCTCCGTGGAAGTCTGCAGACCATCAAGGTTAAATCCGAGGCGCTCGCCAATAATATTCTAGGTGACCCGATTGAGCGGGAAGTTGTTGTCTATCTGCCGGAAGGTTACGAGCAGGAGACCGGGGACTATCCATTGCTGGTGGACATTGTCGGTTTTACCGGTAGCGGTCTTGCCCATGTGGGCTGGAAGGCGTTTGCCGAGTCTGTTCCCCAGCGAGTAGAACGGCTGATAGATGAAGGCAAGATGGGTAAGGTGATTATCGCTTTTCCTGACTGTTTTACCTCACTTGGTGGCAATCAATATATAAATTCATCAGTACTCGGCAACTGGGCAGATTTCCTGACCCAGGACATGCTCACCAGTATCGAGTCTAAATTTCGGGTTAAAGCCAATGCCAGAGGAATCTTTGGCAAGTCCAGTGGCGGATACGGCGCAATCATTCACGGCATGTTGTATTCCGATATCTGGAACGGGATCGCTTGTCACTCTGGTGATATGGCATTTGAACTTTGTTACCTCTCCGATTTTCCAAAAACCGTGATGCATCTGGCCCGCTTTGGCGGCAGTGTTGAATCGTTTATGTCCCAGTTGGAATCCAGTAGAAAGGTTGGTGGTGATGAGATGCACACCCTGATGATCCTCGCCATGGCAGCCACTTATGACCCGGCGCCAGAATTACCTTATGGGGTTCGATTACCAGTTAATTCTATGACCTGCGAACTCGATGAGGCATTGTGGCAACGCTGGTTAGCCTGGGACCCTGCACGATTGATCGAAAAGCAGTCGGTACAGGATAGTTTGAATAGCTTGAAGGGGCTTTTTATTGACTGTGGTTCAAGTGATCAGTATTCATTAGTGTTTGGCGCGAGACGCTTAGCGAACCGTCTGTCCGAATTGTCAATTGAGCATGTCTACGAGGAGTTCCCGGATAACCACAGCAGTGTGGATTACAGGATGGATATATCCTTGCCGTATCTATACCAACAATTGATGGAGGAATAGCCTCCACCAATTGTGGGCAAGGTATAAGCCGCGCTTAGCTTGTAGAATCAAGGTACTCAATTTCAGGTCGGCCTGCCATACAGCCGCCCATTTTTGCGCCGATCGTGCGGAAATGCTCAGTTTTACCATGTGCATCTAGCGCATCCTGATCCACATATTGTTCAAGTACGACGTAGGTGTTTTCATCGTCTCTTGATTTGTGAAGTGCGTAAAAGTTGTTGCCAGGTTCGTTTTCATTCACGGCTTTTTCAAGTTCCGCGAAGATCGATTCGAATTCTGCATTTTTACCAGGTTGAATTTTTAATTTTGCAATAACGCCAACAGCCATAATTCCCTCTATACTTTGTAAATGTAGGAAGGGATTGTCTCGATGCAGACAAGGCAGGTCAACTATTCTCTGCACCCGTCAATCTCTCCGTATTTTTTTGGATGATGAACCTAAGCGAAACTATGCCCGTAACGATCGAAATCCTCGAACAGCAACAAATCATCGTCATGCATTTGCAAGGACAAATGACAGCGGTGGAGGTGGTTGCTGAGTATGAAAAGCTGTTCAAAGAGAAAGACTTCAAATACAACATGAACGTACTCTGGGATATTAGCGGCATGAACCTCACCAGAATTCCGATTCAAGAAGTCAGAACCTTGCCTCGCCTGATGAATCAATTTGCCGAGCAACGAGGTGAAAATTATAAAGCTGCCCTGACCACCAATCGCACAGGTGACTATCAACTACTAAAAATCTATCTTGCACTCCTCAAGCTGATCGGCCGACAAGTACGAGTACGAGTCTTCCCTACAGCCGAAGAAGCAATTGAGTGGATAACCGAGTGAGTCTTCCAACAGCAAACTAGAGGGGTACTAACAAGCCTAGCTATTTAGCGTAATAAAGCCGCCATCAATTGGTACGTTGGTGCCAGTGATAAAGGATGCTTCGTCGGAACACAGGTAAGCGATTAGACCAGCGATTTCATCAGCTTGCCCCATACGTCCGATTGGCTGGCTTTTCGAGAGCTGTTCAAACATCTCGTCGCGATTATCTGGATAGTTCTTATCAAGGTAGGCATCAACGAACGGTGTATGCACCCGGCCTGGGGCAATACAATTACATCGAATACCATAATCCAGATAGTCCTTGGCCACGGAGTAGGTCATGGTGAGCACTGCGCCCTTGGTCATGGAATAGGCAAAGCGGTCTGCCAGGCCAACGCAAGACGCAACTGAGGCCAGATTGATAATCACGCCGCTCTTCTTTGCCTTCATGCCGGGCACGACAGCCGCCAGCATATTGAAAATACCTTTTACATTGACCTGATAGAGGCGATCAAAGTCTTCCTCACTGGTGTCCTCAAGATTACCGACAAGGCCTATCCCAGCGTTGTTGATGAGTATGTCGATGTTGCCGTGCTCAGCCAGATTCGCGACAACCTTTAGTGTCATCGCACGATCACTAACATCACAGGCGTGGGCAACGACGCTGCCACCTGCTTGACTAATCTCGTTAGCTGCTTGTTCAGCCGCTGCTTGATCAAGGTCTAACAGCAGTACATGTGCGCCTTCACTCGCAAGGCGTTTGCAAACACTAAAGCCAATACCACTTGCACCACCTGTGACCAGGGCAGTTTTGTTGGTGAGTCGTTGCATGATGTTAAATCCCTTTTCTTTAAAGTTTTTGTGCGAGCTATGCTGGTGTACGTCGGCCTTATCAAAGGCGCCAGCAATTTATTTCGATGTCATACTATTGTTAAGACTATAGAGAAAATAATCATGCGGTCAAAGAAGAATACTCGCGCCTGCACAAATCTCGGCAAGGTGGGCTTAATATCTTGCCCGGTGATGTAAGATGGTTCGCCTCTGAACTAAATTCGGAAACCACTTTTTTGAGTATGTTATGAAAATTATTGATTCACACTGTCACTTCTGGGACCCAGGCCATATCAATTATCCCTGGATCGAGAAGGGCTCTGTATTTGATCGCGCATATCTGCTGGCGGACTATAAGCAGGCAACAGCAGATGCACCGATTGAGAAACTAGTATTTGTTGAATGCGATGGCGGCCCGGCTAATGGACACAAAGAAGTTGAATGGGTTGAGGGCTTAAGCCAGCAGGACCAGCGTATTCAAGCGATTGTTGGTCATATTCAATTCACTGCAAATAAATCTTTTGATCGCGACCTGGATCAGATGGCGGCAAGGCCACTGGTGCGAGGAATTCGCGACAATATTCAAGGCCATGAGCCAGGATTTGCCTTACAAACTGACTATATCAATGCCGTTAGGAAAATCGCCGCCAGGGATCTACATATCGAACTGTGTATTACCCATGACCAACTGGCTGAGACCATCAGCCTGGTGCAGCAATGCCCGGATGCGCGGTTTATTCTAAATCATTGTGGTAAGCCAGCTATCAAAGATGGCCTCAAGGCACCCTGGCAAGCTGAGATGCATGAACTGGCTAACTTACCCAATGTAGTTTGCAAAATCTCCGGCTTGCTCACAGAGGCTGATTGGCAGAACTGGCAGCAATCGGAAGTGCGCTGGTATGCAGAAGCAACAGTAGAAGCCTTCGGTATCTCAAGAGTGCTGTTCGGTAGTGACTGGCCGATTAATGAAGCGGCTGGTACTGGCGGCTTTGAGAAATGGTATGAACTTGTACAAACCCTAACGGCAAACTGGTCTGCTTCTGATCGAGAGCGTTTCTATTATCTGAATGCAAAATCCTTCTACAGGATCTAGCTTGTCTGAGCAGCAGCCCCGGGCCGCATCGACCAGGGTTCAACCACACCGATCACTGATTTTTGTGTCTGGCTTTCAATGGCGGCGATAACCCCATCAGAGATTTCTTTATTTGTTAGCCAGCGTGCACTTTCGCGTTCAACAACAAACCCGAGAATAATCTGGTGATAGTGGGGCCGGGCCTCTGCCGTGAAATCTTCCGCTTTAATAAGGGGTTTAGCATCTGGTTTTGCAGCCGCGCTGCCTCTGACTTGAAAGAACGCTGCTGACTCACATCCTGCAGCAATCAGGTTTGCGATCTTTGGGCCTATCTTGTCTTTATGTAACCAGATCACCGAAAGGTCAGGGTAGCCATGTTCTTCAAAGTGACGAGCAAGGGTTTCTAATAATACTGTTTCATCGTTCCAGTCCAGGGTCAAACCAATGCAATTTGCCCGAGCGCCATGGAGTTCGGTTTTTAAGCGTTCAAGGGAAGCCTGGGTGTGGGCCGTAAAG
>CBDUKY010000128.1:0-7969 GCA_965367925.1 uncultured Pseudomonadales bacterium
GCCAGAGGTCGGATGTTTATCGACCCTAATGATGAAGTGTATGAAGGCCAGATTATCGGAATACATACCAGGGGAAATGATCTTGTAGTTAATCCGCTCAAAGGTAAGCAGCTAACAAACGTTCGTGCCTCCGGTACGGATGAAAGTGTTACCTTAACGCCAAAGATTCGCCAGACCCTTGAGCAAGCAATTGAGTTTATTGATGATGATGAGCTAGTTGAAGTGACGCCAACCTCCATTCGGATTCGGAAAAAACTACTCACTGAAAATGAGCGCAAGCGCGCGGGTCGAAGCAAGGTCGCATAGATCTAAAATCATTAACCGTTTTAATTGCAGGTAAGGATATGCTGCCACTCTATCCAGAGATTAAACCCTATGCTCGCCACATGGTTGAGGTTGGAGACTCCCACCAGATTTATGTAGACGAGAGCGGTACCCCTGATGGGATACCTGTGCTGTTCGTCCACGGTGGTCCTGGGTCTGGATGTGAATATGACAGTCGTTGTTTCTTTAACCCGTCCAAATACAGGATTATTTTATTTGATCAGCGTGGCGCTGGCCGCTCCACGCCACACACAGAAATTGCTAACAACACCACGCAACATCTTGTTGCTGACATGGAAAAGGTTCGCGAGTTTTTAAAGATCGATAAATGGATGTTGTTTGGCGGCGGCTGGGGTTCCATGTTGAGCCTCGTCTATGCTGAAACCCATCCGGATAGTGTTTTGTCCCTGGTTTTACGTGGCATATTCCTTGGTCGGGAAGCCGACATCAATTGGATATATCAGGATGGCGCGAGTCGATTTTTCCCAGATCACTGGGAAGATTTTGTTTCCCATGTGCCTGAAGCTGAGCGAGATAATTTTATTGCCGCTTATCAAAAGCGGCTCTCTGGTGCTGACGAACTGGCTCGAATGTCCGCCGTAAAAGCCTGGTCTCGATGGGAAGCAGATTGTTCATCCATTCAGCCAAATGCCCGTCTGATTAAGCACTTTAGTGATCCCCATCGTGCCACTGCACGGGCAAAAATAGGTTTGCACTATTATCAAAACCAGTGCTTCCTCGAAGAAGATCAGATTTTTAAACGAATCGACGCAATCCAGGATCTGCCGGGCATTATTGTCCAGGGTCGCTACGATATGCTCTGCCCACTAGAAAATGCCTATGAACTGCACGAAAAATGGCCTATTTCTCAGTTGTTTATTGTTCGTGAAGCTGGACACTCGGCAACGGAACCGGCGCTGATCGATGCGTTGATTCGAGCAACCCGGGATATGTCACTGAGGTTTGAATCTGACTTTGGTGTTTAGCATTGAAGGCACTCATCCAGCGAGTTAAACAGGCTTCCGTTCAGGTAGATGGCACCGTCGTTGGCGAAATCAATCGTGGCATTCTGTTGCTGCTTGGCGTCGAGAAGCACGACACTTCCGCCAGCGTGCAAAAATCACTTCACAAGGTCACCCATTACCGCATATTCAATGACACCAGGGGTCATATGAATCTGAGTTTGCAGGATGTTGAGGGTGATCTGCTGGTGGTTTCGCAATTCACGCTGGCTGCTGATACCCATAAAGGGTTACGCCCATCCTTTTCCTCTGCTGCACCACCTGTGCTTGCAGAACAGCTTTATAACGAATTTGTTACCGGGGCCCGACATTTGGTGCCGAGGGTGGCGACTGGTATATTCGGGGCTGACATGCAGGTCAGTCTCTTGAACGACGGACCTGTGACCTTTTTGTTAGAGAACTAGTTGCCAGGATAAGCGCTCATGAAAGCATCCACTGTCACGATCCTCTCGGTTGTCTGTTTGTTGTTAGCTTCCTGCGGTGAAAAGCCAGCACCAGAGTCTGAATCATCAAGTCCTCCAGATTTTCAAACGGAACTGTTGGAAAAACTAATCACGGCAGCGCCAAACGACGTTATTGAAATTCCAGAAGGCCAATTCAGTATTAATCGCGGACTCTCGATCAAGGTTGATAACGTCACCTTGCGTGGTGCTGGGATGGATAAATCCATTCTCTCCTTTAAAAATCAAACCCAGGGAGCAGAAGGCTTAATGGTGACAGCCAACGGGGTCACGCTAGAAGGCTTCGCCGTTGAAGATGCGAAGGGTGATGCCATTAAGATGAATGAGTGTAAGGATCTCACGGTGCGTAACGTCAGGGTCGAATGGACTAACGGCCCTGATGAGTCGAATGGTGCCTACGGCTTGTATCCAGTGCAGTGTGAAAATGTGTTGATTGATGGCGGCGTTGCCATTGGCGCTTCAGATGCGGGTATCTACGTAGGCCAGTCGAATAATGTGATCGTTAAAAATAGTCGCGCTGAGTTTAACGTCGCGGGGATTGAGATTGAAAATACGACCAACGCGGATGTATTTGATAATGTCGCCATGAGCAATACTGGCGGTATCCTTATTTTTAATATGCCTAACCTGCCGCAACAGGGGACAAAAACGCGGGTTTTTAGAAATTATATTGTTGCTAACAATACCGCTAATTTCGCACCGGCGGGAACGACGGTTGCAGGTGTTCCTGCTGGTTCGGGAGTGATGATTAATGCTAATGATGAGGTCGAGATATTCGACAATGAAATCGCCGACAACAACACCGCAAATGTCATTGTCTCCAGTTATTTTTCAGCCGGTGATGATACTGAACGGCTGGTGGTCGAAAACTTCGACCCTTATCCTGAAGCAATCTATATCTACAATAATACATTTCGCGGTGGTGGTGCCTCACCAGATACGAGAGATCTAGGTAGTTTGAAAAATGCGATATTCGGTGAGATGGGTAGTTTTCCAGATGTTATCTGGGATGGCTACGTCAACGCGGAGATTCTGGTCGACGGAAAAGTGCCAGCTGATCGTCGAATTTGCATTCAAAATGGCGAAACCGAAATGCTAAATGTGGATACACCTAACGGCTACGCAAAGCCGACTGTAAATAGAGAAGCTTACGATTGTGAGCTGCCAAAACTACCAGCGATTAATCTGCCGTAGTGAGGTTTTTTAGGCAGGCGGTTTTAACACTGACCTTGATTGCACTTGTAAGTTGCCAGCAAAGAGATTTGACACCAGAGGTGAATCTTTTCGAAAAAGGCCAGTTCCCTTCGACGCTTGCACCCTGGGGTGTGTTGTCGCTGGAAGAGGGGCAACTCGTTCCGCACCCTGAGTCCTTGCCCTACGATCTTGTGACGCCGCTATTTACGGACTATGCCCATAAGTTCCGAACACTATGGTTACCTGCCGGTAGAGCAGCGTCTATAGGCGCTGACGGTGAACTCGAACTACCACTCGGTAGTGTCGTCACTAAAACCTTTTATTATCCCAGAGATTCGAATGGACAACTCAAGAGGGTGCGGGATGAAAAGTTAGACTTTGGTCGTAAGGGATTAGACTTAAGTAAAGTAAAACTGATTGAGACCAGATTGTTGGTGCATCTGAAAGATGGTTGGATTGGTTTACCCTATGTCTGGAATGATGCAGGCACCAGCGCAACCTTACAAATTACCGGGGCGATAAAACCATTGGTGCTCAATGACGGCGCAGAAAAGCTGGCGTTTGACTATGTTGTTCCTGATTTTAATCAGTGTCAGGGCTGCCATATTGAAAACCTGACCACGGGGAAGATGGGGCTTATCGGTCTAAAGTTGAGACATCTTGCAAAGCCCTACAGACACCTTGTGGCGACGGAAGACCAGTTAGATAGGATGTTTAATCGTGGGTGGCTTACGGCTAAACCAGTCCTACAACTCGTGAATGTGGATTGGCAAGATGACGCCTTTAGCCTTGATGATCGAGCCAGAAGCTATCTGGACATTAATTGTGGGCACTGTCATAACCCGGCAGGTGCTGGGGATACATCAGGATTGTTTTTACATCGAGGTGAAATGAATCCGCTACGAATTGGTGTTTGTAAACCACCGGTTGCTGCAGGTCAGGGTACTGGTGGGCGCGCTGTTGGAATCAGACCAGGGGCAGCCAGGGATTCAATTTTGAGTTACCGAATGGCAAGCCTGGACCCTGGTGCAATGATGCCTGAGCTTGGTCGAAGTACTGTGCATCTTGAGGGCGTAAATCTTATTGACGCCTGGATCAATCAGATGTCAGGGGAATGTCAGGTTGCTGGTGATATTGTTTCATCGGTGGATTTTTTGATGAGTACCGAAAATAAAATGCCAACCTCAAAAAGTAACCACATCGGAATAGCCAGCAACAATTGAGAGACAACATCCGGTGGGGTTAGAAGCATGCCAACAACAAAGCACCCAACGATGACGTAGGGGCGTTTTGATCGAAGATTCTGTACATTTGTCGCACCAGTCCATACGAGTAGCACCGTGGCGATCGGTATCTCGAATGCAACGCCAAAGGCAAAAAACAGCTTCAGTACGAAATCCAGATAACGATTGATATCCGTCATCACAGTCACTCCAACCGGTGCGACGCTAGAGAAGAATTTAAAAATAAGCGGGAAGACGATAAAAAACGCGAACGCGATACCTGCATAAAACAATAAGATGCTAGAAATTAATAACGGGAAGGCAATGCGCTTTTCATTGTTGTAGAGTCCTGGTGCGATAAAACCCCAGAGTTGATGCAAGATGTATGGGATGGCAGCGAAAATCGCCAGTACCAGCGTCAGTTTAAATGGGGTCAAGAATGGGGACGCAACTTCCGTTGCGATCATTGATGCACCTTCTGGTAAATAAGCGCGTAGCGGATTAGAGACGTAGGTGTATATCTCGTTAGCGAAATAGAACATTGGTAGAAATATCACTACCACAGCTGCTACACATCGCAGTAGGCGTGAGCGTAGCTCTAAGAGGTGTTCAACGAGTGGTTGACCTTCGTCAACTGGTTCAGGATTTGGATTGTTCACGATCGGTGTTATTCGTTGCGCTGTCTTCCAGGGGTTTAGTTGACTGGCTTGATGTTGGCGTAGATGTGTTTTGTTCCAAATTTATCGACTCATCGACTGATTTTTTTAGATCAGAAATTGAGTGATCGGTCTCTGCAATGGCATCTTGAATTGTTTGTTTGGTTTCCTTCAAGTCTTTCATGATGGATTCGTTGTGCAGCTGCTGGCGAATTTCGTCTGCACCAATTTCCTGTTCCAGTTCCATTTTGATATTCATAAAGCTACGGCGAATTCTGCCCAACCAGAGCATAATGGTGCGAACGGTTTGCGGAAGACGCTCAGGGCCAATGACGACCAGCGCGACAATGCTGATGAGTACCAGTTCCGGAAAGCCAATATCGAACATGCGAGGTTAAGATTCTTCCTTCTTGGAAACACTTGCCTCTGGTACAGGTGCGGCTTCATCTGCTTCAAGTTCGGCTGGCTTTTCATCCTCTGCTACGGCGGATTTAAAACCCTTAATGGCTGAGCCAAGATCGCTGCCAAGGTTGCGCAGCTTTGTTGTACCAAACAGCAGTAATACGATAACTGCAATAATGATTAATTCAGTAACACCAAAAGACATAAGTTTCTCCGTTATTTCCGTTGCGCTTTTTCCTCAAGCCCAGAGGTACCAAAACGCTGGTTGAGTTCTTCAAGGACATCCTGGCTGCTGATGTTTAGATGGCTCAGCATCACCAGAGAATGGAACCACAGGTCCGCTGTCTCTTTTACTAGCTGGGTGCGTTCACCGGTGGCTTCAACTTGCTTTGCAGCAAGAATGGCTTCAATGGCTTCTTCACCGACCTTTTCCAGGATCTTGTCTAACCCTTTTGCGTGGAGACTTGCTACATAGGATGAGCCAGGGTCGCCCTGTTTGCGAGCTTCTAGTACTTCTTCGAGGCGACCTAGTATGTCGTTACTCATTGCCGTAGATCTCCTCTGGCGATTTTAATACTGGTTCAACATCTTGCCAGACGCCATTTTTTAGAATCCGAAAAAAGCAGCTTTTTCTTCCGGTATGGCAAGCGATACCGCCAACCTGATTAACGCGTAATGTTAACACATCTCCATCACAGTCCAGACGAATCTCCTCAACGGCTTGGAAATGCCCGGATTCTTCTCCCTTGTGCCAGAGTTGCTGTCGTGAGCGGGACCAATAAACCGCTTGTCCGTTTTCGACAGTTTTTTCTATCGCCTCCCGGTTCATCCAGGCAACCATCAAGACCTGACCATCACTGGCGTCGAGGGCAATTGCGGGTACCAGACCTTGTTCGTTGAAGTGGATTTCGTCGAGCCATGAAGTCATCGAAAACTCCCTGAAGTCTGTTGATTAAATGGGTTCGTGTTATATCGATCAGGTTATATAGATGAAACACATTGATTTAAAAAACCTGTCTGACGACGCCCTGGGTCAAAAAAAAGTGCCGCAGAATAGCATGTCAGGGTTTGATAAACATCCAGTAGATACCGAGGCTACCAAGCACCGAGGCGCCGACCATGGCGTCCTGTTGGCTCGCAAAGCCAGTTAAGGGTAAGAAGCTACCAAATAAGGCAGCGACCAAAGCCAGGCCGCCATATCGGGTGGTGCGTTGGCTGCGTTGCTGGCGAGAGAGTTGTTCATTCATTTCTGTCAGCAATCGCGTTTGTTGTTTGTTGTGCTGGCCGAGAAGTTTTAATTCGGTCAAAGCGCTAAAAGCAAGTTGCGGTACTTCAGGTAGTTGAGCAATCCACTGAGGGGCATTTTCGCCGATTTGTTTAAAGAGCCCGCTCATGCCAACGCGATCACGCATCCAGGTTTCCATATAGGGAGCCGCGGTTTCCCATAGGTCAAGTTCTGGATAAAGCTGCCTACCCATACCTTCGATGTTGAGTAGGGTCTTCTGTAGTAGTACAAGTTGTGGTTGTACTTCCATGTCAAAACGTCTGGCGGTTTGAAACAGGCTCACGAGAACGCGGCCAAACGAAATTTCGCTAATTGGTTTTTGAAAGATGGGTTCACACACACTGCGGATCACCTGTTCAAACTCATTGATGTCAGTGTCAAAGGGTACCCAGCCACTTTCAACGTGAAGTCTAGCGACTTCAAAATAGTCCTGATTAAAAAAGGCCAATAGATTTTTCGCCAGGTAGGTTTTGTCCGCCTCGGTTAAGGAGCCAATGATGGCGCAATCAAGCGCAATGTAGGTCGGGTCAGATGGATCTGTTACATCGATAAATACATTGCCAGGGTGCATGTCAGCGTGGAAAAAGTTGTCCTCGAATACCTGGGTAAAAAATATTTCGACGCCAAGATGTGCGAGCTTTTTCATATCCACATTGCGGTCTCGCAGACCTTGAATATCCGCCGCTGTGAGACCATAGATTCGCTCTAGTACCATAACGTTTGAGCGAGAGTAGTCATCATATACTTCTGGTACATATAGCTTGCCGGAGTCTAGCCAGTTCTTGCGAAGCTTCTTGGTATTGGCTGCTTCGAGTTGTAGATTCAGCTCATCGAGAATGGTGGTTTCATAGTCGGAAACGATTTCAACCGGGTGCAGTCTGACGGCGTCTTCCCACAATTTAATTAGCAGTCTCGCCAGCATATACATGACTTGAATGTCACGCTTGATGACTTCTTCAATGCCAGGCCGAATTATCTTAACAACCACTTCTTCGCCAGTTTTTAGTCTGGCCGTATGAACCTGCGCCACAGAGGCTGAGGCGAGAGGCGTATTTGCAAAATCATCGAACAGGGTTTCTATTTTTGCATCAAGGCTGGATTCGATTAAGGACCTGGCCAGTAAGGGATCGAATGGTGGTACCTGATCTTGCAGCTTTTGCAACTCATCAGAGACGTCAGATTCAAACAAGTCCCTGCGGGTCGAAAGTATTTGACCAAACTTCACAAAAATTGGCCCGAGAGATTCCAGCACTTTTCTTAATGATGCGGCGGGCGATTCATCTGGTGCGGGGAATAGTTTGACCGGTAGTAGCAGGATGCGAGCCCAGACTGGCAGTTGATCGGATGGGATCATGCGATCGAGTCGGTATCGACATGCGATCAACAGGATGCTGACAATACG
>CBDUKY010000129.1:0-7936 GCA_965367925.1 uncultured Pseudomonadales bacterium
CCATCTGTGCTGTAGCTGTGAACAATGGCGTTTCCGTTAACACACGCAAGCCATCAGAAACTGGTCCGTCTAGTTCACCATCAATAAGAATTGTGTCCACCACACCTTCTGCGGAGATAGGTACTAACACTGTTGAGCGGGTAACATCAGTGTCGTAAATCCTACCCGCAGCATCGTTCGAGGAAACTTCAAAGTTGCTGACAAAAATCGTCGCGGTCAGGTCATCAAATCGCGGCCAGGATGGATCGTAATCAAGGACAGTGTCTTTAACGTGAAAATAAATTTGATGGGCTTTTTGATCTTTGGCAGCTTCCCGCGACAGGGAGCCATGGAAAACCATGCCACTTTCTTCCGAGAAGCCATCGACTATGGCTCGCTTGAGCCAGCTTTGTACATCATCTTTTAAAGTATTTGGTAGATAACGATGAGAATCTAGCAGCGCGGCATTTTGAACGCCGAGTTCCAGCCCCCAGGTGGTCATCAAAGGATCGCCAGGCAGACTAACCTGCACCTTACCAACAGCCAGCAACTCACCTTTTGTCATTTCAACTAGACCTGAGCTTGCATAGATACGGCCATCGACGACTTCATAGCTAATCCGGGTCCTGGCTGTATCAAATGGCCAGGGATCAACAAACAGGGATGGGAAATGCAATTCAAATGGGGCCTCATTAACAACATCGAGAAAGCCACTTTCTGGTGTGAATGAGACAAATCCATTTAAGCTTGAGACAGAAGGCAAGGCCTTGTATTGCTCAATCCGCACATCCTTTAGGTTTGCGGTAACCTTGAATGAATCTAACTTCTTACCAAGGGACCCAGCAAACATCAGATCCTGCACCGCCCCACCAGGATTCAGGTTCTTTAGAATATCTATCTGCTCCTCATCCAGCCCAATGCCTAGCTCACCTAGTTGAATGACTGTCGAGGACAGCTCATCTAATTCAACGGAGGCCAGGGTGGCTGCAATTCCGGTGGTGTCTTTTTCAAATGACAGAGACACATTAATATCATCTGCACGCCAACTGATGTCATCTAAAGATGCTTCAAGATATGGCAGGGAAACGAGCAACTCAGAATCTAACCGGCCTTTTGCAGCAAAGCTTAACTGAGACGAAAATTCATGCTCACTGTTCTCGAAGCTAGCCGCCAGGGATGGTGTGCCAAACAACGCAATTGATTTTCCTTCATAGGTGAGCCATGTCTCTCCACCCATGTAAGCGTCTTTAATAGAATATTTTTCCAGCAGTTCAACGCCAACAAATTCAGCTAGATCAATATTCGGAAGCCGCAGGAAAAGTTCACTCTCAAAATCCTTCGTTCCAAAATCACCTTGATAGTGACCGGCAACTAACAGTGGTTCTGTAGGTCTACCCGTGTCAGAACCATATTCGAGCAACAGGGGTAACGAAAAGGTTCGAACATTTCCGGTGCTAACGAGTTCACACAAGCCTTGTGCATCACTGGAAAGCCTGTAGACGCCTCTTTGACCAATTATACTGACGTCGATACCATCCAGTCGAAAGCCGGTAAGATAATTGAGGGAGGTAAGCATGGGCTCAAGATTCAGCGGCTTATCGCTTTCTGGCAAACCTTTGACTCGCCACCTACCATCAATGCGCTCAACAACTATTCGGACGCCTTCCAAATAGACTTCACTAACCACCAACATCCTTTCTCGAGCAGTGGCGATGGCATCCACCTCTATCTCCAGACGGGCGATATCTAAACCTGCATCACCACCGATATTTAAATTGAAGACTTCTATAGAAGGGTCCAGATAACTCCAGCCACCAGCAATGCTGTCGAATCTGGCTTCTGTTCCGAGCGCCCGGCTTAAGGAAGATTCAATTGTCTTGTGATAGGTATCAACATTGGCAATCAGTATTCGACCGATGCTGACATAAACCGCAGCCAGGACGAGCAGAAACAAGGCACTACCTTGAATCAGATTCGTCAGGAACTTCCTACTTGATGTAAATGGCATGGTTAACTAGGCAGGAGAAGTGAGGACTACATCAAACTGTTCTTGCGTGTAGCTTGACTCCACCTGAAGGCGAATATTCGCATTCAATATGCGTGACAATTCACTAATACAAACAGCATCCTCATCGAGTAGCCGATCAACAACACTCTGGGAAGCCATGATTAAGCAATCCTGATCCTTAAACAGCAGCGCCTTGCGATGAATTTCCCGGTATATTTCCAAACACACTGATTCAGTGGTTTTGACAAAGCCTCTGCCACTGCAAGTCTCGCAGGGTTCGCACATCATCTTGAGCAGGCTTTCACTGGTTCGCTTGCGGGTCATTTCAACTAACCCAAGGTCAGATATTTCCGTAATATTCCATTTAACCCGATCCGATTGTTGACCCTTTTCCAGCGTCCGCAATACTTGTCGTTTATGCTCTTCATTAATCATGTCGATAAAATCAATAATAACGATACCACCAATATTCCGTAGCTTAAGTTGTCTTGGTATAGATGCCGCTGCCTCAAGATTAGTTCTATAAATTGTATCTTCGAGATCACGACGACCAACATAAGCACCAGTATTTACATCCACAGTCGTCATCGCTTCTGTCTGATCAATAATCAGATAGCCACCAGACTTCAGCGGTTGCTTCTGTTCCAGCGCAGCTTCAATCTGATCTTCCAGATGATGAGCATCAAACAAGGGTGTTTCGATTGAAGACAGTTCAAGACAGGATAATTTTTCAGGAATGAAATCCCGGAGAAACTTTTCTAGCAAGCCATGAATCGACTTGTTATCCACCAGAATACGAATCGTATTACGGGTGATGATATCCCGCATGACCCGCAAGTGAAGGGGTAAGTCTTCATAGATCAGGGCTGGCGCTTTGCTACCAGCAACATCTTCTTTGACTGACTGCCATCGATTCCGCAATAGTTCTGCATCGCGAATAATTTCCTCTTCCTCTGCCCGCTCGCATGCAGTTCTGACAATAAATCCATCACCCAACGCAGGATCGTGGATCTTTGCTAGTAGCGCCTTGAGTCGTTCTCTTTCTGCCTCATCTTCAATTCGTTGTGAAATACCAATATGTGAGGTGGAGGGCATATAAACTAAAAACCGCGATGCCAGTGAAATACTTGAAGAGGCTCGCGCGCCCTTCTTACTAATGGGCTCTTTCGTTACTTGAACGAGTATTTCCTGGCCATCATGCAAGATTTGATTGATGGGCGGGTACTGTGGCTCTTCACCTCGCTCCTTCATTACCAACTCGTGAGAATCCACGAGATCGGTAATGTGCATGAAAGCCGCTCTCTCCTGGCCTATGTCAACAAACGCACTCTGCATACCCGGCAGTATTCTAACGACCTTGCCTTTATAGATATTGCCGACTGTACCTCTTGTATGAAAACGCTCAAGAAAAATTTCCTGCAGAAGACCCTGTTCGACCACAGCAACCCGGGTCTCCAAAGGAGAAACGCTTATAATGATTTCTTCGGCCATGCCGAGTCATTCCCTGTTCAATAAAAATTCTGTTCATGCATACGACCTTGTTTCGCTAAAGGATCGACATACCAAATTCTGCTAACGCCTGGGTCGTCTCCATCATCGGAAGACCAACAACGTTTGTGTAGCTACCGTGATAGGCAGCAACAAAGATACCACCAACACCCTGGGCACCATATCCGCCAGCCTTGTCTGCCGGTTCTCCTGTATCCCAATATGCCGCACACTCATCTAAGGTTAGTGTACGAAAATCGACGATAGTTTCGACCTCAAACTGGCGTTTTGCCGTGAGTCGGCCAAGGGTTACTGAGGTCAACACCCGGTGGCTGCGTCCAGACAGGGCTGTGAGCATTTCTATACCCGCTTGCCGGTTTTCTGGTTTTCCCAGTATATGCTGATCCAGAACAACAATCGTGTCCGCTGCTAGATAAATAGACGTATTTTCCGGACTAACGGTCGCCGTGCTGGCGGCAAATTTCTCGTCTGACATTCGGCGAACATAAGCTTGAGGGTCCTCATCTGGCCGAATAGTTTCGTCGATATCGGGCCGGACAATATCAAAGGTGTATCCCACCTCTGAAAGTAGTGCCGCTCGCCTGGGAGACCCTGAAGCAAGTATAAGTGCTGGCTTACCTGTATTTTCCAACCTAGCTAACCCCAAAGAATCGTCGCAAAAATCTCAATAGGATAAAAATCCAGGGCCAGACAAAGGCACTCATCAATGCCGGCAGCAGCAACCAATAACTCCATTCCGCCGCACCAGCCATGCTCTCTATCCAATAGTTAATAAGCTGGCTTACGCCAACAATGCCAAACACCACAAGACTCTGTTGCCAGACAGCAAACATTCTCAGACGCTGATAGAGATTAGACGCCACATAAGCCACAACAAGAAAAGCAATGGCATGTTGACCAAGCAGACTGCCATGCAATACGTCCATCAAAAGACCGAGGATCCAGGCGCTAAGCAGCCCTACACGATGTGGCAGGGCAATAATCCAGTAGACAAGGACAAGAACAACCCAGTCCGGGCGAAGATAGCTAAACTGCCAGGGCACGAAATCTGGCGCTGTAACCACTGCACAGACCATAGCGACAAAAAAGCTCAAGCCGATAATCCATATGCTATTTGCTGAGTGCTCCGCCATCGCTATTTACCTCCTTTGACGGCATCGGAGGATTGAAGGCCTTTAGGTTTACGTTCTGTGAACACCAACAACACATGACGGCTACGATCCAGTTGTGCGCTAGGTAAAGCGGTTGCGGTAACAAAGGGTTCCCCTGGGTCGTGGGAAATATTATTTACCCGCCCGACGGGATAACCAACGGGAAATCGGCTGCCGAGTCCTGAACTCACGAGCAGATCCCCGACTTTGATGTCAGCGGTTTCCTGGACGTGCATTAGCTCCAATTGTTTTGTTACACCTGTACCCTGCGCGATCAGTCTGAGATTACTGCGCACAACCTGTACCGGGACTGAATGTGATTGATCACTGATGAGCAACACACGACTGGTAATCGGGCCAACATTGATTACCTGGCCCATGAGTCCTTCTGCATCTAGCACTGGCTGGCCAACAAAGACCTCATGATTGGAGCCTTTATCAATGATCACCTCATGGCGGTTAGGATCAGGGTCAACACCGATCAATTCTGCAACAAGGACATTATCCTGGAGTTTAGCTGCAGAACCGAGCAGATTTCGTAACCTGTCATTTTCTGCCGATAAGGCAGCCATTTTTTCTGTTTTTACTTTGAGAAGGAGGCGTTCATTTTCAAGTTGTTTGACTCGCTCCTGGAGTGAATCTCGGGAGGAGAATACATCTTTAACGACATCGGCGGTTTTACTGGGATAGTCAGCAATGATTACAACAGGCGCAACAACAACAGAAACCCCAGCGCGCACCTGATCAAGGACATCTGATAGATGGTCAACGAACATGAGGGCAATGGACAAGATGCTGAGACCCAGCATCTTATATCCGATGGTTGATTCTTCGAGGAAAAGTGACTTAATGGTTAAAACCCCAGCGAGCCAATTTGCTCACCACAAATGCCTCAACTTACATCCGCTCTCCTGCCATCAAAGCGGTCCATTCAAACGATTAAATTAGTGTATGGACAAAAAGTCGCTGTCACCCCGGAGATCCATGATCTCCAGCGCACGACCACCACCCCTTGCAACACATGTTAGTGGGTCTTCAGCAACGATTACTGGTAACCCAGTTTCATTTGCCAATAACCTGTCTAGCTCCCTCAACAATGATCCACCACCTGTCAATACCAGACCGCTTTCAGCAATGTCTGCGGCGAGCTCCGGTGGTGTTTGTTCCAGTGCACCTTTCACTGCCTGGACAATTACCGACAAGGGTTCTTGCAGCGCTTCAAGAATTTCATTGCTGTTTAAGGTAAAACTCCTTGGTACCCCTTCAGCGAGATTCCTACCACGCACATCAATCTCTCGAACTTCTGCACCTGGGAACGCTGTGCCTATTTCCTGCTTAATACGTTCGGCGGTTGCATCACCAATCAGGCTGCCTTGTGTGCGCCTGACATAGGCAGTAATTGCCTCGTCAAATCTGTCACCACCTACTCGAACCGATTGAGCATAAACGACACCATTTAAACTGATCACCGCAATCTCTGTTGTGCCACCACCAATATCAACAACCATGGTCCCAATCGCTTCATGTACTGGCAGACCTGCGCCGATAGCAGCGGCCATGGGTTCTTCAATTAAACGAACATCCCGGGCACCAGCACTAATTACAGATTCTCGAATAGCACGTCGTTCAACTTCTGTAGACTGGCAGACCACACTAACGAGGACTCTTGGACTCGGTCGAATCAAGCTATTTTCGTGGACCTTCTTAATAAAATGCTGAAGCATTTTTTCAGTTACCTGAAAATCTGCAATCACGCCATCTTTTAGTGGTCGAATTGCCGTGATGTTACCTGGGGTTCTACCCAGCATCCTTTTCGCGTCAATACCAACGGCAGCGACACTTTTCTGGTTGTTATTGTTGTTCCGAATTGCAACAACAGAAGGTTCGTTGAGCACGATTCCCTGCTCACGAACATAGATCAATGTATTAGCCGTTCCCAGATCTATTGATAGATCATTGGAAAACATGCCTCTCAATTTTTTGAACATGGAGGCACCTTATTATTTAGATTCAAAATCATTCGTAACTCTATCATTTATAGGAGAATTTAAACAACCAAACACTCGAAATTTCGACCGAATGGACTCTCGGAGGCAGATCAATAAGACAAAAGGGTCAGATGTGAATCTTGCCTAAGTTTTCCTAAGAATGTATTGAAAAATAATGGAACTCTCCATTACAGGATCACTTAAACCTGATAGCATTCTTCGCCCAATGGGATTGCCCGATATGACACCACTAGCTGCGGGCAGGCATAGTACGCCTAAAGTGATTAAAGCAGTATACGTTGCTTCACAAAAATCACCGAAATCACCTAAAAAATCGTAATTCTATCCAGTAAAACGCTATTCATATGAATATTGATGCAAAAGTTGTTCGTTCAATCGCTGAACTTGCCCAGTTAGACATTCCAGAAGCCCAACTAGAGGACTATGTCTCTAGTCTGAGCAATATCCTTGATCTTGTTGAGGATATGCAGGCAGTCGACACTACCGGCATAGAGCCCATGTCTAACCCCTTAGATGCCGTTCAACGGCTGAGGGAAGACCTTGTCACAGAGGTTGACCAACGAAGTGAGTTTCAGTCGATCGCACCGGCGACGGAAAATGGCTTTTATCTGGTGCCAAAGGTAATCGAGTAAACCCATGCAAGACCAAACAATTGCCGAGATGATCCAGTCTCTGGATAACAAGGAATACTCCTGTGTCGAGTTGTGTCAGCACTACCTTGATCGCATTGCGTCTATTGACCCAGGACTAAACGCCTATATTTCAACCATGCCTGAAACTGCACTTGAGCAGGCCAGGCAAATGGATGCCCTGCGCAGCAAAAGTGCCGCGCCAGCACTTGCCGGTATTCCGATTGCCCACAAGGACATTGTCTGTACAAAAGGCCACAAAACTTCTGCTGGCTCGAAGATGCTTGATAACTTCATTGCCCCCTACAACGCGACCCTTGCAGAGAAACTGGAATCTGCCGGTACGGTATTACTGGGCAAGACCAACATGGACGAATTCGCCATGGGGTCATCCAATGAAAACTCCTACTATGGTCCGGTTAAGAACCCCTGGAATACCGGGACAATACCTGGCGGCTCATCTGGCGGTTCCGCCGCGGCAGTTGCAGCACAACTGTGCGCCGGTGCGACAGGTACAGACACTGGCGGATCTATTCGACAACCTGCTGCCATGTGCGGGATCACGGGTATAAAACCAACCTATGGCCGCGTTTCTCGCTGGGGTGTGATTGCTTACGCGTCGAGCCTGGATCAGGCAGGTCCAATGGCTAG
>CBDUKY010000130.1:0-7919 GCA_965367925.1 uncultured Pseudomonadales bacterium
CCCAGTTCGGGTAGGCGCCGAGTCGAACATAGAGATAATTGTTGGCAGGCTTCCATGCGCTCTTAGGTAACATGTATATGAAGGGGCGATTCCAATTTCTAGCAATAGGCTCATCGAAGCTTCCGCCATCTCCAAGAAATTCATCGTTTAACCACACAGCATTGTTCATTGAAAAGCGCCACAGGTAAGCACCCTGTGGTGTGTCAAAAGCCTTGTCGGGTAGCTTGAATCGGTACCAGCCAGTATTTGCAGTGATGTTCTCGAATGACCATAAATGAGGCAATTTCACCTGTATCCAGTCAGCATTTGCTGGTGGTAGCTCACTTTTGGAAATTACGAAGCCCGCTTCGACGATATCGTACGGTCCAGCCACATAGCGCTCTGCAAGAGATGCTGCATTGCACATGGAAACCCACATGAGGCAAATGAGCAAGACACAGGCTTGTTGGGGTGCTAAATTCATTGTGTTGTTGTACCGCTTATCGAATAGGGGGCACAACCCCCTAGGTTCTGGGGGTGCAGAAATGGAGCCGCCCAACGCAATATGCCTTTGTGCAAACTAGCCTGGAACCATGATGCTTAGAAACCTTTTCACTATCTTTATCGGTGCTCTATTTTTAGCTGGTTGTAGCGACAGCGATAGCGGCACTGTTGTTAACGACTTTGTCACTGTCACCACACCACCACCCACGAGTCCTGTTGCAGGCGGCGGCGTTAAAGGTCCGCTTGCCAACGCGGTTGCCAATATCTATCAGGTCGACCCAACGGCCACCGATCTAAAGGGTGTATTGCTTGGCAGTGGCGTCACTGGTGCTAATGCTGGATTGCAGGGTTTGACTGTCCCCAATGCAGTACAAGGACTTGTTTTGCTAGAGATTACAGCAGACGCCGATACCATTGATATCACCACAGGTGCGGCACCAATTTTGACTAGTTTGCGATCAATTGTTGATGCCAGTTCTCTTACAAGTCAGATCTATGTCACACCACTCACGACACTGGCGGTTAATCTAGCGGCATCTAATGCAGATTCAAATCTGGTGCCTTATACCGGCAATGCCGATGGCACCGTGACAACCGCCGAGATCCAGGCAGCATTGGATATTGCTGCGGGTCAGGTGGTGTCGAGCCTCGGTTTCGGCTTACCTTCAACAACCAATATTTTTCTTACCAGACCCTTGTTAACCAATGACGATGATACCAATGCTGAGCAGCAAGCTGTTCTCGCTTATCGTCAGGCGATAGAAGGGGTTTCGGCGATTCTGGATCTCATTGTCCAGAATGCACAAGCGAATAATGCCGCTTCCGGCTTGACACCTGATCAGGTATTAGCTGCTGTTTCAGCTGATCTCTCGGATGGCGTGATTGATGGTAATGATCGGACCGGTGCAATTGGTGCACTTGTTGATGTTGGAGATGTTGCCGCGATAGCAACAACTGATGTCACATTGCTGCAGATACCTGGTACCACCACATTGGTCTCTGCAGTTCGAGACGTACTTGCTGCAGAAGTTAGTACAACAGGTGCTTCAGTGTCCACTACCGCGATTTCTTCCGGCGAGGTTGTTGCGGACCTCATGCCAGTAAAAATCACAACAGATGCGGATGGAGATGGCGTTGCTGACAGACTAGATGCGTTTCCTAACGATGCGAGTGAAACAGTTGATACTGATGGGGATGGCACTGGTAATAATGCAGACGAGGATGATGATGCTGACGGTACCCTGGATATTGATGATGCCTTTCCGCTAGATCCTCAAGAAGTTGCTGATACGGACAATGATGGAATAGGTAACAACGAAGATTTAGACGACGATGGGGACATGGTACCTGATACTGAGGATGCACTGCCTCTCGACGGGACCGAAACTGTAGATACTGACGGTGATGGTATAGGCAACAATGCAGATACGGATGATGACGGTGACGGTACACTCGATGTGGCAGATGCGTTTCCGCTGGATGATACTGAAAGCCTGGATACTGACAATGATGGAACCGGCAACAATGCAGATGATGACGATGATGCAGATGGTGTTTTAGATGTAGACGACGCATTACCTCTAGATGATAGAGTTTCAACTGGTAGGAATCTGGTTGTCGGTGTTGATGGCGGTACAGTTACATCGTTAGATCAAAATGTCACGCTTACCATTCCTGCTGGAGCACTAGACGCAGATACGAGCATTACGATTGGGCAAATTTCAGATGCCGGGTTCTCGGCTGAATTTGGGGATGGTGCAGGTGTTCATCGGACCTATGTTTTTGCGCCAGACGGGCTAGTTTTTAATAGTCCGGCAACGGCAACATTCACGGTCGATTTGGGTGACGATGGTGCGAGTCGGACCAAGCTACCCTTTTCTCTATCCGATGGGCTAGTGGATTTCGAAGATGGCGCTGTGTATGACAATAGCGAGGGAGTACTAACCGCGCCAGTTAATCACTTCTCTGTGATTGGATACTCAGATGGCACCTTGAGCGTTAACGTAACAGATGCCGTAGACGGTATTGTCGGTGAGGAATTCACACTTCCCTATAGCGTTAGCTACGATGCCTCAGATCCCAACAAGATTGTGCTAGGTGAAGTGTTTCCGGAAGGCTACGACCGCCCTAACTTCTCCATTCAACCCACAGTGACTGGTGAAGAGAATGTTATTGCTAATGTGATGCACCTTGAGGCAGGTGATTTTCCGGAGGGCGTAGAGTCATCACTAGACGAAACCCAGGACACAGGGCTAATTTCAGGGGCCTGTGTTGGGCCAGGTAGGGCGGAAGTGAATTTTGGTCTGGTCTATCGAGATGTTATCTATACCAACACCTTTGGCGATGTGTCAGAGACGAGTTCTGGGATTTTTAAGGTCAATGTGCCAGTGTTTTGCGAGGAACCTACCGTAGAAATTACTGATCCATTCTATATCTCGATTGGCCCTGGGGTAGATAGACTAAACGCAACCGTGCCTCCACCTTACACGGATAGTTTGTGTAACGAACAACTCTATGCTGTGGTATCAGATGATCAGACTGTCTTGACGACCCTTGACGGCTCTTGCCAGGAGTCGTTTCCTTCAGCGGAAGGTAATCTCGGCGCATTGCTCATTTCGGATCCGGCAGGAGAAAGGTTGCTAGTGCACTCGCTTACAGGTACTGCTATTCGAACCCTTGAGGAAGGTGCCTTTTCAGAATTTTTCGGTGTCCTGTTTGGTGGTCCAAAAGCAACGACCGATGCCTCTTATGCTAGAAATCCAGATGGTAGTGAAGACTTTACTGGTGTTCTGACTGTGTCTGGAGACAGGGTTTTTGAATATCGGATTGTCGATGGCTTGAATGAACAAACTGAGGTGTTTAACGCTTTCACGGCGGCAGGTAAACCATTTATCAGTTATGAGCCAATCACGGATACCACTGGTATAGGTGTGACCAACGGCACGCCAAGCCAGGCATTCTTTGTTGATACGGTCGCTGGCACAGCAACATTGATTGATGATGTCGGTGATGGAGCGCTAAATGTCACCTGTACACAGCTTGATGAAGAAACCCGTGATTATGGATGTGCGGTTGCAAGTCGCGGTAGCGAGGAAATTGTCTCGCTATTTGGTAGAGATGGTATTTTCGAGCGTGGTCCTTCAATACCCAATATATCCACGGCGAGTCCCTTTGTACGAACAAATGGCGACGGGAATCTTGTAGTTGCGACAGCAAATGACACTGACGGTAGAGTTAATTTGGATGTTCTTTCCCAGCTCGGAATCCAGACGGGTCTACATACTGAATTTTTTCTTGGTGATCTGGGGGTTCCAGAATTGGCCTTGCAGGCAGCAGTTGGCTTCTCCGCTCACTTACCGGATCCTTCTGATCAACTACCCGAAGGCGGTGTGTTTATAACAATTCCAGAGGGTGTTGTGGTAGTACCGTTTGATGCAGCAACAGGCGCTTACTACTATTTTTAGTCAGCAGGGAAATGGCTGAAGAACGCCGCTAGTGAAATTCAGCGGCGTTTTTCAACATATGTGCAGGACCATGAATATTGTTGATCGCAGCATTTTCTCCGTAGATTGATTCTTTCATCTTGCCGTAGACCTCACGATTGGCACCAAGGTGCACGAGTTCTAATGCCCGCGCTTTGGCTTTTTCCAACAATTCGTCGAGCGGTGCTGTTTGTTCAACAATACCAGCGGAAACTGCATCTGGACCCATCCAACGCTTTGCAAGTTGTACGGTTTGGAAGAAGGCATTCATTGGTATCTTGTGGCGAAAGAGGGCGAGTTCTGCGTTTGGAATCACCATGCCGATTTCAACTTCATTAGCACACATAAAACCTCGGTCACTACGTTGGAATCGAATGTCATGGCACAGTGCACACATAAAACCTGCACCAAACGCATGGCCGTTCACTGCTGCAAGTGTCGGCACTGGTAAAGTAATGATGCGCCCCATGAGAGCCATGAATTCTGGTCCAAAGGCCTTACGGTCACCACCGCGGTGCTCTCCCTCGGAGCCTAACCACTCAAGATCCAAGCCGTTGGAGAAAAACTTTTCCGTGGCAGAAGTGGTTACCAGAGCCGCAGGTCCTTCGCTTGCCTCAACTTCATCTAACGCTTTGGCAAATTCGCGTACGAAAGTAGTATTCCAACGATTTTCACCATCGTTCATGGTCAGGATAAACAGTTCGCCATCTTTCTCTAGGTCAATCATTGGTGTTCCTCGTTGCGATATGAGTTTGTAGATAGTGGCGTTTGTAGACGCCTGATATTCATTAAGGTCCCGATTATAGAAGAGCAATGCCACAAACTACCAGCCTTGCAAGTGGTCCCTTTATTGTGCTCGTTGCGAATCGAGTAAAAAAGTGATTAAGTGCCAGCAATAAAAAAAGGGTGAGCAAAGCATGGTGTCGGGAGCAGTATCTGCAGATATTCCGGTAGATGAAGATTCCATCCTGCAAGAGCAACTTGCCAGCAGACAAGCCAAAGCAGAACAAGAACGCGCGATTGTACTGCGTGTTTACAATTACTTCCGTATTGTCCTGTCGTTCTTCCTGCTTATTCTGTTTTACGAGGCACCAGATCAACATTTTGTAGGTACCCTTGAGCCACGTTGGTTCCAGGTGGTGATGTTGGTGTATCTCCTGTTTAATGTGGTGACCGGCTTCGCTGTATTGGTTTCGGATAATCCAAAATTCCGAAGTGCAACGGCCATTGCGTCTTACACCATATTCGATATCTTCTTCCTGACCATCGTGCTGTTTACAAGTGGTGGTGTGGAAAGCAGTCTCGGTTACTTGCTGGTATTTTCTGTTGCTTTTGGCAGTGTCATGTTGGGAGGACAAATGTCCTTTCTTTTTCCAGCAATAGCGACGGTTAATTGTATTTCTAGTGAGATTTATCTACACAATACCGGTGCTGTATCTGGCTCCCAACATTTTTTTGAAGTGGCGATGTTAGGAACCTCTTTTTTTATCGTCAATTACTTTTTTCAATATGTATCTGAAAAGGTGCTTGAGCGTGAAGCGGAGGTCGTGAATCTAGAAACCCTGGACAGACTCCACCAAATTGCAGAAGCGTCCAGACAAGAACTAGAAATTGCCAATGCACGCTTTTCTGTGCTCTTAACCTCAACCGGGGAGGGTGTGCTGGGCCTGGATATGACAGGGACGATTACCTTCGCTAATCCACGTGCCTGCGAACTTCTCGATATTCACTATGATGATCTTATAAATAGTGATGTGCAGCGCTTTATGGTTGCGGAACAAGAAGAAAGCGAGGCCCGACCACAGAAGATACTTCAGCTTCTGAATATTAAACCACGCTTCCACTACAATCCCACCCGTTGGCGAACCGCCCGTGATGAAACTTTTATTGTTCAATACTCCTGTGAGGCAACAGTCAATAAGGCTAATGAACGAACTGGCGCGGTGCTGTTATTTCGAAACATTACAGAAGAAAGAGAGAATGAAGAGAAGGTCCAGTATCTTGCCAATTATGATGATCTAACGGGCCTTGCGAACCGCACCAACTTCCATGAAGTATTGAAGAGTGTAATTGCGCGCAATGCCCGCAAAAATAGTACCGTGGCAATATTGGTGATTGATTCTGATCATTTCTCTGTTGTTAACGAAAAAGAAGGCCAGGAGTTTGGTGACAAGATGTTGCAAGCGATCGCTGCACGATTGCAAGCAGTTGCCAGGGAAGGAGATCTTGTTGCGCGTCTACACGGAGACCAGTTCGCAATGATGCTGGTTGATCTTGATTATGCTGAGGATGCCGCGTTAATTGCTGAGCAGGTGATCAAAGAGGTCGCTTTACCGATGGAGATTGAAGGCAAGGAGATGAGTACGAGTGCCAGCGTCGGTATCGCTGCACTTGGTGAAGGCAACACCAGTGCAAACGATCTTATTTCCGCTGGTATCTCTGCTGTAGAAAATGCCAAGCGTGAAGGTCGCAACACCTATCGTTTTTTTAACCCTGAAATGCAACAGAAGGCGGAAGAAAAGAAGCGCATTCAAATAATGCTTCGAAGTGCCACAGAAAATGAAGAATTTGAAATGATGTATCAGCCGATAGTATCTCTTAAGGCGGGTACAATTGCTTCCTGTGAGGCGCTTATTCGTTGGTATCCCGAGGGTGAAACAGCCATTGGCCCTGATCTTTTCATCCCGGTGGCCGAGGAGTCAGGACAAATAAATGGTATCGGCTCCTGGGTGCTGGTTAGCGTCGCCGAACAACTCAAACGTTGGGAGTCGGTGTTAGGAGAATTTCCTTCTGTTGCGTTGAATATATCGTCCAATCAACTTAGAGATTCACTATTCAGAGAACAATACGAGGAAATTTTAGCAACATACAATATCCCCGTTGACACCGTGGAGCTTGAGCTCACTGAAACCGGCATGATGGAAGATCCAGAAAAATGCCTCGAAGAACTGCTGCAGTTTCACAAGTTAGGCGTCAAGCTTTCAATTGATGATTTTGGTACGGGTTATAGTTCACTGGATTACTTACGTCGTTTGCCTATGCACCTGTTAAAAATCGATCAGAGCTTTACCGGGGGAATTGGCAAATCAGAACATGATGAAGAAATTGTCAGAGTGATGATTCGTATGGCGCATGCAATGGGACTAGAAGTCATTTGTGAAGGTGTTGAAACCAGAGAGCAACTAGAATTTTTAAAGACCCATGGCTGCGATCTCGCCCAGGGCTACTACTTCTGTAAACCCCGTAGTGTCGCGGAAATTACCGAGGTGTTTATTGGCGTGAAAAATGGCAGCATTCGAATTATGGAAGGTGATGCCGGTTAATTCATTTGATTATTAAAGATGAACTACCCTTTGGTCTTGATGATGTTAGTCCTCTATGGCTAACCAGCGTCTTGCGGGAAGCTAAAATATTAACTAGTCAGCAGGTGGTCTCATTTCAACCCAGGGTTGTCGGGGAGGGTGCTGGCTTTCTTGGTGAGGTGATTATTCTTGACCTTGAATATGACTCGCCGACCACTGCGCCAACCTCGATGGTGCTAAAGATGCCAACCCGATCAAGCAATCGTCGTCTTGGTCAAGCGCTAGGAGTATACGAAAGGGAAATACGGTTTTACAGCGACCTGCAACCACAAGTCTCTATTCCAACGCCTATCCACTACTACAGTGCTGTTAGTGCCGCTGACGATCCTGCTAAAGGGCTTCAGCAAATCAATTTTTTAAATAAGCTGCCCTATTGGTTGCTCGCTATATTGACCCTGCTCGCAACCTGGCTATCAGGTCTCGTGAAGCGGCGCTATGTCCTGTTGATAGAGAATATTGGCCATCTGCGTGTTGGCGATCAGGTCAACGGTTGCTCCGAGGCAGATACAAAACGTGCCCTTAACACCATGGCAAAACTCCATGGTCAGTTCTGGAATAGCCCTATCATTGAAAACGAAGGTTGGATTGTTCC
>CBDUKY010000131.1:0-7907 GCA_965367925.1 uncultured Pseudomonadales bacterium
TCATCAAAGACGATGCGAAACTCAGTTGGGAAGCTGTGGAAACCCCAGAACCTGCAGCAGGTGAAGTGCAGATTAAGGTTCACGCAACGGCGGTGAATCGCGCGGACCTGGTGCAACGTCATGGCGGCTATCCACCACCACCTGGTGCAAGCCCAATACTGGGTCTCGAATGTGCCGGTGAGATTAGCGCCCTTGGTGAAGGTGTTACAGGTTTTGAAATTGGTGATCGGGTTTGCGCCTTGATGGCCGGCGGCGGCTATGCGGAGTATGCAGTGGTTCATGCAGGTAGCGTATTACACCTCCCCAGAGGCTTATCGTTAGTACATGGTGCTTGCTTACCAGAAGTCTTTGCCACGGCCTGGATTAACCTGTTTATCGAAGCCGGGTTGCAGCCCGGTGAAAAAGTCCTCTTGCATGCTGGTGCCAGTGGCGTTGGTACAGCGGCGATTCAACTATGCCAGAGCTTTGGTAATCCTTGTTTTGTCACAGTTGGCAGCGAGGACAAGCTAAATGCTTGTATCGATCTTGGCGCAACAGATGGTAGCAATCGGCACACGGAAAGTTTTGCAGAAAAGGCCAGTGACTTTGCCGGTAAGACAGGCATTGACGTTATTCTTGATCCTGTCGGCGCAGGTTATTTTGCAGACAACATTCAACTTCTCGGGGTTGGCGGTAGATTAGTATTGATTGGACTAATGGGCGGCGCTGCTTCTGAGATTAATCTTGCAAGCATGCTGATGAAGCGTTTACGTGTTATTGGCTCAACCCTTCGCGCAAGACCTGTAGAAGAAAAAGCGTTGGTCATGGCGCAGCTAAAGGAAAAGGTCTGGCCAAAAATAGAGTCCGCCGAGATCAGGCCAATCCTGGATACGGTTTTCCCTATCCAACAGGCAGAGGATGCCCACCAACTCGTCGCTAGCGATAAAACGATAGGCAAAGTCGTCCTGTCAATTTCGCCGTAACGAAATTGGTTTTTGACTGGTGGAGTGAAGTTCGCGCAGTTGCACTTTTAATGAAGTGAACGCTTCTTAAAAGTGCTTCAGGCTAACAACAAAGCTAGTGCGATAAAGCTAAGGTGTTAAACCTCGGCAACATCCTCGGCTTGGAACCCCTTATCTGTTTCGGAAATTTCGAATTCGACTCTGGCACCTTGCTTTAGTGTTCGGTAGCCCTCACCTCGAATCGAACGAAAATGTACGAATACATCTTCCCCTGATTCTCTTTCGATAAAACCAAAACCTTTGGCATCATTGAACCATTTAACGGTTCCTGACTGTCTCTCGGACATAGCCAATACCTCTTTTCTTATTATTTCTTTACGTTGCAACATCTCTTTGTGTTGCACCCATTGATTAGGACAGATTTAGCCCGTGCCTTGCAAGCACTTTTTTAGGTGTACCCAACAATATCACCGGTGTGTAACCGGTGATAATTATTGGGCTTTATTTTGGGGGGTGGTCAGTATTGCTGACGCAATTGAAAGGTACAAAAAGTGATACTTTTTGTCCTATAAGTTAGCGAGTTTTTCTTTTTGCAGTGCCAATTGTTGCAGTGCAGCTTCGAGATCCCGTAACTTTTCTTTTTCCTTTTCGACGACTTCAGCCGGCGCCTTGTCGACAAAGTTAGGATTGTTTATTTTTCCTTCAGCTCTTTGTTGATCTTTTTGCTTGCGCTCGATCTCCGTGTCTAGCCGTTGGAGTTCTGCTGCTGTATCAATCAACCCCTTCATGGGAACAAGTACCTGCATGTCGCCCACCAGATGGGTTGCAGAGACAGGTACTTCATCGCCAGGATTTAGCCAGGTGAGTTGTTCCGGCTTGATGAGGAATGAAAGTAGCTCATGGTATTGACCAAGTCGCGCCTTATCTTCATCGTTTCCATGGTTGAACAAGATCGGAATCGGTTTCGCTGGAGAGATATCCATTTCACCGCGAATATTTCGCGCTGCAGTGACAATCGCTTTTAACCATGCCACATCTGCTTCTGCTGCTTCATCGACATTGGCAGCGACTTCAGTTGGGAACATTTGAAGCATGATCGTTTCGCCATCACCTCGAATTGACGCTGGAATCTGCTGCCAGATTTCTTCAGTCATAAACGGTAGGAATGGATGTGCTAGCCGTAACGTACTTTCTAGAATGCTAAGCAGGGTATAGCGAGCGCCATTGCGTGCCGCGTCAGAGGCCGCTTCATTGTTTAAGACTGGTTTACAGAGTTCTAGATACCAGTCGCACAGTTCATCCCAGACAAATTCATAAATTGCCTTGGCTGCCAGATCAAACCGATAGGTTTCCATGGCAAGATTGACAGCGGCAATGGTCTTTTGCTGTTCAGAGACAATCCAGCGGTCAACCACGGAGAATTGCTTCTCGCCCTCGATAAGTTGGTCCGCATGTTCCAGGGTATTCATAAAAACGAAATTTGCAGCATTCCATAACTTGTTACAGAAGTTGCGGTAACCCTCAACCCGGTTCATATCGAATTTAATGGTTCTGCTGCGCGTTGCGATGGCGTAGAAGGTGAATCGCAATGCGTCAGTACCATAGGCAGCGATCCCGTCTGGGTATTCTTTTCGGGTTGCCTTTTCGATTCGTGCTGCCATTTTCGGTTGCAGCATATTGGCGGTTCTTTTTTCCAGCAGGTCATCGAGTGAGATGCCGTCGATGATATCAAGTGGGTCAAGGCCATTGCCTTTTGACTTCGACATCTTATTGCCATCAGCATCGGTCACAAGTCCAGTCACATAGACCTTCTTAAAAGGTACTTCACCAACAAACTTTAAGGTCATCATGATCATTCTGGAGATCCAGAAGGTGATGATGTCATGACCGGTGACCATCAGATCGGTGCTATGAAACTCTTCAAGTTCTTTGGTTTCTTCAGGCCAACCCAGGGTTGCAAAGGTCCAGAGTGCAGAGGAAAACCAGGTGTCCAATACGTCCTCGTCTCGTCGTAGCGAGATTGACTGGTCCAGATGATGTTTTTCACGCACCTCCGCTTCACTGCGGCCAACATAGATATTGTTGTCGTCATCGTACCAGGCTGGAATCTGGTGTCCCCACCATTGCTGCCGGGAGATACACCAGTCTTGAATATCATTCATCCAGGAGAAGTAGGTGTTTTCGAAATTCTTTGGAATAAACTCAATATCGCCATTTTTTACGGCTTCAATTGCTGGTTCAGCAAGGGGTTTAATTTTTACAAACCACTGATCGCTAAGGTAAGGCTCAACCACAACGCCGGATTTCTCACCTCTTGGTACCGCCATCTTGTGGTCTTCGATCTTATCGAGCAGACCCAGGGCTTCCATGTCGCTAACAATAAGTTTCCGTGCCGCGTATCGATCAAGGCCGCGATATTTCTCTGGTACCAGCTCATTCAAGCTGGCGTCAGGATTCATGATATTGATAATCTTAAGGTCGTTTCTTCGGCCAACTTCATAGTCATTAAAGTCGTGTGCCGGGGTAATTTTCACAACCCCGGTACCAAATTCGCTGTCGACATAACGATCCGCGATAATTGGGATCGTACGATCTGTCAGGGGTAGTTGAACGGTCTTACCAACCAGCGACTGATAACGTTCATCGTCAGGGTGCACAGCAAGGGCTGTATCACCAAGCATGGTTTCCGGCCGGGTGGTGGCAATGGTTAAAAATTGATCGCTATCGGTGATCGGGTACTTAAAGTGCCAGAGATGGCCATTTTCTTCCTCGGACTCAACTTCAAGATCTGAAATTGAGGTTTGTAGAACCGGGTCCCAGTTTACGAGTCGCTTGCCGCGGTAGATTAGCCCTTAATCAAACAGGGGGACAAAAACCTCAAGTACGGCTTTCGATAAGCCTTCATCCAGAGTAAACCTTTCTGTTTCCCAGTGTAGGGATGCGCCGAGCCGTCGCAGTTGCTTGGAAATAGTGTCGCCTGATTCTTCCTTCCACTCCCAGACCTTCTCAAGGAATTTTTCCCGGCCCAGATCAGCGGGTTTAATACCCTGAGCAGCAAGCCGCTCGGTCACAAGCATCTGGGTGGAAATACCCGCATGGTCCGTGCCCATCTGCCAGAGGGTTTTATCGCCATTCATCCGACGATAACGAATCAGAGAATCAACCAGACTATGCTGAAAAGCATGGCCCATGTGCAGGGTACCGGTCACATTGGGTGGTGGGATTGCGATCGAGTAGGGTTGGCCATTACCAGAAGGCGCAAAATAACCATTTTGCTCCCATTTCTGATACCAGCTTTGTTCGATGTCCTTCGGTTGGTACTTGTTCATGAATAATACTTAACTGAGCTTGGCTCTAGGCTAGTTGAATGAATAAGGCAGCGCATTATACACAATCGGGGCTGCTCGCTAGTGACGATGGATTGGGTCTTGTTGGTGATGATTTTGAGCTTAGTTGTCGCTGTTGTCCGGTGTATTCTGATCTGTGTTACCGGATTTGCTGACCCCTGTCTCAGGGTCTAGTTCTTCAAGGATCTGGCCGAGTTCATCTTTCAGGCGCCGGACAATTTCAATGGAATATTCCTTTACCAGCGTATCAACAACATCTGTGGCTCTGGCTCTGATTTCTTGTTCTGTTACGCCCTGACTGACGTCGTCGTCTTCTGGCGCTGCTGGTTCTGCAGGCGCTGGCGGAAAGGTATCAGCAAACAGGTCAGTGGCCTGGGGCAATTTCTGTGGGCCAGCAGGTCTGGGACCTGGTTTTTGTTTCTTTGCTGTCGGGGGACGAACTGGTACCTGGGTATTAAATACAACATCTTCCAGCAAAGGGATTTGCGCTGGTGGTTTGGCGGTCTGATCGATGCTGTCATCTGCCATAAATGTACTATTTACTTTTGATGGTGTGGTAATCGAGCGGGTAGCCTCGATCCTGATAAAACTTATAATTTGCCCGTGCTGCCAGGCGACTATTTTGTTCAACAGGCACCAATTCTGCAACTCGTTCAAACCGTGAGAAGAAGTCTGGTACCCTGGGGGCGAGGTTAATCAGTACATCTTGATGTTGTGCAGGCTCCGAAGCATGGCAAATCCGCACGGGTACCTGGCGCTTTGTTTCCGTCGCAGCAAGATCAGTTTCCGCCTGGCCAACCTCGTGGGGAACGAACCTTTCAGGGCGAAAGGTCCATAAGAGCTGATCTAGTGCTTCTGTTTGTTCTGCATCACCGGTGTGCACATGGATCTGATGCCCTTGATGATAAATCTTGTCGATCAAGCGACAGGCAAACATCAAGGGCGGTTCATTATCGATCTGGTAAAAATCAATTTTCGTCATGGGTCAACAGGTGCCGATTACCAGCTTTGCTGGCTTAAACCGCTTCGCTAGCAGCGCGATCCAGAAGATACTGGGTAAGCAGGTAAACAGGTCTACCTGTCGCACCTTTTGAGGTACCAGCGCCACCTTTGAATGCAGTGCCAGCAACATCCAAATGTGCCCAGCGATACTTTTTGGTAAACCGGGCAAGGAAACAGGCAGCAGTAATGGAACCCGCAGCAGGACCACCGATATTAGCCATATCCGCAAAAGCGCTATTAAGCTGCTGTTGGTAGTCTTCCCAGAGTGGCATGCGCCATACCCTGTCATGGGCTGTGTCTGCTGCTGTGTTGATGTCATTCGCCAGATCATCATCATTGGCATACATGGCGGCTGCCTGGGTACCGAGGGCAACAATTACAGCGCCCGTCAGAGTGGCGACATCAATGACTGTCGCTGGTTTGAACTTGTCGATATAGGTCAGTGCATCACAAAGCACCAGTCGGCCTTCTGCATCTGTATTGAGGATTTCAATGGTCTGGCCGGACATACTCTTGACGATGTCCCCTGGGCGGGTTGCTCTGTCTGACGGCATATTCTCAGCCGCCGCAATCACGGCAACCACATTAATGGGTAGATTCAGTTCAGCAACGGTTTTCATCGCGCCAAATACGCTAGCAGCGCCACACATGTCATAGATCATGTCGTACATGGTGCCAGCAGGTTTCAAACTGATGCCGCCTGTATCGAAGGTAATACCCTTGCCCACCAGTACATAAGGCGCTGCTTTAGCCTTGCCGCCCTTGTGTTGCATGACGATGAGCTTTGACGGTTGAATGCTGCCATGGCCAACAGAAAGCAAAGCACCCATGCCAAGCTTTTCCATTTGCTTCTCATCGAGTACCTGGGTTGTCACGCTAGCGTAGGACTTTGCGAGCTTCTGGCTTTGTTCTGCTAGATAAGTCGGCGTACAGATGTTAGCTGGCATATTGCCAAGATCTTTTGCGGCTGCAACCCCAAGGGCAACCCCGGCACCATCATGAATCGCAAGGTCCACCGTTTCATGATCAGACTTGTCCGCGACCTGAAGGTCGACAGATTCAAGGGATAGGGTGTCATCTGTCGGTTTACCGCGCATTTCAGTGAAGCTATAGGTGTTAGCGATAAACTGCTCAACGAGCCGGCGGGTTTTCCAGTACAGGGTTTTATCCCCGGCACTACCTTCGAGTAGACAGCACAATGCATTTTTTGCAGGTAGCTTCTTTAAGTGGGTAATGGCGCTGGTAACGATTTGAATATACTTTTGTGGCTCAGCGGAGGTTTTGCCACCGAATCCGACCAGCATGACCCGCTGGGCGTTGATACCGGGTACATCGTGCAGTACCAGTGCTTGACCAATCTTGCCGGTCATGTCGCCACGGTTAACAACTTTTTTGAGATAGCCTTTGCTTGCCTTGTCAATGGCTGCAGCAGACGGAGAAAGGCTCCGGTCATCAAAAACCCCAACAAGGATACACTGGCTTCGGTTTTTGACTGGATTTGCCGTTTTGGTGAGGAATTGCATGCAAGCTCCTAAAGACATTCGGTGACATGAAAGGGATAATACTACCGTTTTATATCACTAATTGTGAGTCGATTTGATCCTCTACCGCTATTTTGCGAAAGAAGTCTTTGTCACCATGTTTGCCGTTGCCAGTATTGTGCTGGTGATATCTATGGGTTGGCGATTTAGTGGCTATCTGAATGAAGCCGCCTCTGGCGGCATCACGAAGGATGTACTTTTTTTAATCATGGCTTACCGGCTACCGGGCTTTCTGGAGCTAATTCTGCCGATCAGCTTTTTCCTGTCGATTATGCTCACCTACGGCCGTTTGCACGTGGATAGCGAGATGGTGGTACTAGAAGCCTGTGGTATGAGCCCACTAAAGCTAATCTTTATTACCTTGACCCTCGCCTCCGGGGTAATGCTGGTGACCGCGGCCATTTCACTCTGGTTAAAGCCAGGTGGAGAGTCGAGGGTCGAAACCCTCTTTGTCGATCAACGGAATTTAACAGAATTCGATACCCTGGCCCCGGGCCGATTTCAAAATCTCCGCTCTGGAAAGCGGGTCACCTATGCAGAACAGCTCAAGGATGACGGTACCCTGGAAAATGTCTTTATCAATGAGCTAGGCGATAGCCGCAGTTCTAAAGGGGATATCACCACAGTACATGCGAAAAGTGGCACCACCATGGTGGACAATGAGGGGAATCGATTTCTGGTTTTAAAAGATGGTACCCGTTACTCAGGCACCCCTGGCGAAATGGATTATCGGGTCATTGAGTATGAAGAATATGGTCAGTTTATCGAAAAGGAAAAGGCAGGGGCTGGGGTTAGCCGACGTACCGCGATACCAACAAGAGAACTGATCGAGAACCAAACGCCACGCAACCTATCAGAATTACACTGGCGCATTTCCGTCATAGTAATGATTCCGATAGTTGCTCTGCTCGCCATACCCTTGAGCCGGGTGAATCCTCGCCAGGGTCGATTTACGCGATTATTACCTGGCATGCTGCTTTGTTTTCTCTATGTTGTATTCCTGTCTTCTGGGCGATCCGCGCTGGAAGGTGGTCGCTTACCCATGGCGGCAGGACTCTGGTGGATTCACGGCATTT
>CBDUKY010000132.1:0-7846 GCA_965367925.1 uncultured Pseudomonadales bacterium
CCTTGACAGGGTTGTTGGTCATCAGTCGTACTCTGGATATCTGAAAATGTGCAAACATGGGTTTGCAAATAGAGTAGTCTCTAAGGTCGGCGTCAAATCCAAGCCGTTCATTTGCCTCGACAGTATCGGCGCCCTGGTCTTGTAAGGCATAGGCGCGAACCTTGTTAATCAAACCGATACCTCGACCTTCCTGGCGCAGGTACAAAATCATACCTTCACCTTCTTCAGATATCCGTTGCAATGCCGTTTGAAGCTGGGCACCACAATCACAGCGCATGCTAAACAGCGCATCGCCCGTTAGACATTCGGAATGCACCCGACACAAGACACTGTCTTGAAGGGAAACATCGCCAAGGGTTATGGCCACGTGTTCCTGACCTGTTTCTGCATCTTCAAAGCCATGCAGCATGAACTCCCCAAAGGGCGTTGGTAGCTTCGAACTGGCCACATAAACTACTGTCAATGGACTACCTCATATTGTCCTGTGAATCTGAATTTCATTTGCTTACCGCAAATGAACCGAGCGAATTTTATCAGGTGTTAGGGATAGAATGCCTGCTCTCATTGAAATTATCCGAAATCCGCTACAGGCCTGTTTAAATCAGGGTTACAGCCTAGAACTTACCGGTTAACTGCATCACACCCGCGTTTTCTTTAATCTCGACACTACGTAGGAACGACATGCCAAGGAGAATATCTTCAGGATAGTTGCCCTCAATAATAGCCGCCTGCACGTTACTCACGCGAATATTACCGATCTGTATGCTGTCCAGATTGACCTTTCGTGACTTAACCACACCACTAGCCGTACTCGCTGTCATGATCTGACCATTGGATGCATCAATACCGAGCGCTCGCGCTGTATTTGAATTAATCGCCACAATGTTGGCACCGGTGTCAACCAGGAAAGAAACTGACTTACCATTAATGGTGCCGTTAGTCCGGTACTGGCCAAGTGAATTTAAGAGAATTGAAACACTTGTTACTTTCGGGGTCTTAAAATCCGTACCAATTCGGCTACTGAGGTCCAATTCAATTTGCTCGCCACCGAACTCAATCACCGCCCCCTTACTATCCGCACTAACAAGCAGTATGCCTTCCTTTGATCGCTCGCCCACCTTCAGCATCTGTTCCTGACCAGAAATATTTAGCATTGCGGCATTTTTAAATAAGCCAAGGACGTCAATTTCCATCTGCTGCCCATTGGCGCTAGACATACAACCTAGACAAATTGTTAGTAACCACTTTTTCAAAATAATTTTAAACCAAAGGCAATGGATTGAATGATCACTAGACTATAGATACCTGCTGCAACATCGTCCAACATTATGCCAAAGCCGCCAGCAAGGTGCTTATCCAACCAGCTGACAGGCCAGGGCTTTACAATATCGAAGAATCTAAACAAGGCAAATGCGACGATTAACCAATACCAGCCTGCTGGCAACATAAATAAGGTGATCCACATACCCACAAACTCATCCCAGACAATACTACCCGGATCTTTGATTGCCATATCCTTCGCAACCCAATCGCAAAGCCAAATACCAAACCCAAGGCCTAGCAAAATAATGCCAAGCTCCGAGAAAGTCCCGAACTGCGAATAGAAAAGATAAATCGGAATCGCAACCAGGGAGCCCATGGTGCCAGGCATCCAGCGGGATAAACCGGAACCAAAACCCATGGCACAAAAATAGGCCGGGTGAGTAAAGGTCTTTTTAGTAAGCGGTTTCATAGGAAATGGTTATAACCTGACTTTTGATTAAGGTCATTACCTTCTGGATCAACGATACCTGTAGACTGTTCAGTGACCTGGCCGATTCGCGTTAGCTTTAGCCCGATTTTTGTCGCCAGCGCCTGCAAAACAGGCCGGGACTGACTATTTGCCGTAAAACACAGCTCATAATCGTCACCACCGGACATAGCAAATGCCAGCGCGGCTTCAACATCATAGGCTTCTGAGAGTGCCGCTGAGAGCGGCAGCAAATCAGGATCAATTCGCGCGCCTGATTGACTTGCCCGACACAAATGGGAGAGATCAGCAATCAGCCCATCAGAGATATCAATGGCTGCCGTCGCGATACCCCGTAAAGATTCCCCTAACTGAATACGCGCGGTAGGCCGAACAAACCGTTCAACCAGATAACTCTTCGAAGACGCGCCAGATTTTAACTGTTGTAATCCGGCAGATGCATCACCCAGAAAACCTGACACATAGATATCATCATCAAGCACAGCACCTGAACGGAGCAGGCTTTCACCTGTTGGCACCAGCCCCATGACACACAAGGTAATTGATAGGCTACCACGAGCAAGATTACCGCCGACTACTGGCATATTTGATATGTCTACCTGACGCCTAGTTGCTTTGGAAAATGCTGCTAGCCAGGTCTCATCAATCTCTGGCAAGGTCAATGCCATTGTTGCGCTGAAAGGTTTTGCGCCCATGGCAGCAAGGTCAGAAAGATTCGCACCGAAGGCCCGATCGACAATCGTCTGCGGCGCTGCATTTTCAAGAAAATGTACGCCGCTTAAAAGTGTGTCAGTTGAAACGCACATCTCGTAACCAGCGGGCACCTGGAGTACAGCACAATCATCACCCGGGCCCACAACGACCTGTTCGTCGTCCGGTATGGGATGAATAAAATACTGTCGGATGATATCGAATTCATCCATGGGGCTTACTTCTTTCGAGCGTATTCAGCCACACGGTACTCTTTTGCAAGCGCATCTAGCACATTGTTAACAAGCTTGTGGCTTTCAGTCGCACCAAATTGCTTGGCAAGTTCAACTGCTTCATTTATCGCAACTCGATAGGGAATATCGATTCGATGCATCAGTTCGTAGGCACCGATCGACAAGGCTGCTGTTTCAATAGGGTCGAGTTCACTAACTTTCCGATCAAGGTGCTTGGCTAGCGCTTCAAGGAGGCTAACCCTTTCAATATCGACGCCTTGTATAACCTCGCGAAAATAGGTCGTATCAACCCGCTTCATATCATGGTCAGCAACAAGTTGATTCATCACCTCATCAACAGAATGGCCCGTGAGCCGCATCTGATAGAGGCCTTGCAGAACAAAGCGCCGCGCCTTGCTGCGCGCTGCTGGAGTCGGCTTTTTCATAAGTTGCGCAACAAGCTAACCATTTCGAGTGCAGACATCGCTGCATCAGCCCCTTTGTTACCTGCCTTGGTGCCAGAGCGTTCAATTGCTTGTTCAATAGTGTCTGTGGTTAACAATCCGAATGCCACAGGAATACCGGTGGCGAGAGAAATTTTTGCTAGACCACTGGCACATTCACCAGCTACATAATCAAAATGTGGTGTACCACCGCGAATGACAGCACCAAGTGCAATCACCGCTTCATAGTCTTTACTCTCGGCAATCTTCTGAGTTGCCAGCGGCATTTCAAATGCGCCAGGGACTCGCACCACGGTAATATTGTTTTCATTTACGCCATGTCGCTTTAGTGCATCTATTGCACCAGACAACAGCTCTTCAACAACAAAGCCGTTAAACCGCGCAACAACAATGGCGAACTTGGCAGAAACCGCTGAAAAATCGCCTTCAATTATTTTAGTCATTGGATCCTATACTCTTTTTTCAAAATTTAGTGTTTAACCAGCATCAGCTAATGACGCCGTAATACGTAAGTCAGCACCAACTGAACGACAGTCGATGATGTTAAGGGATGTTGCATCGGACATTTCGACAAGCTCACCCAGGTCAACGAGAGATCTTGCCTGGCCACCCAGCAACACTGGCGCCATATAGATGACAATTTCATCAACGAGTCTTGCGCGAATTAGACTACCAGCAAGGGTTGCCCCACATTCAAACAACACCTCATTACAATCAAGTTCAGCCAGACGTTTCAATAACTGTCGTAGGTCAATCTGACCCTGGTCGTTAGCGGCAATGATTTCTTGCGCTGCGCCCAGACCCGGCCGCTCGTTCAAGGTTGCAACAAGCAATGCTGGATTCTCTAACAACCTTGCTGTTTTTGGCAGCCGTCCATTGGAATCCAAAACAATAATAGGTCGCGCTAACTTGCTTGAAATTTCTGCCTCTGGAATATCCAGTTCATCCACCCGTACCGTCAAACCCGGGTCATCATCTATCACCGTTTGTACACCGGTGACGATAGCGCAACTTCTGGCACGGAGCTTTTGTACATCTCTGCGCGCCTCAGGGCTCGTTATCCACTGACTTTTACCATTGGCGAGCGCCGTCTTGCCATCAAGGGACATCGCAAGCTTAAGCCTGACATAGGGCATACCGGCAACAAACTTTCGAATGTGGCCAGGGTTAAGCGCACTGGCACTTGCTTCCATAACGGGACCTACTACTGCAATGCCCGCATCCTTTAATTTTTCTAAGCCTTTGCCACAATTTCCCGGATGCGGGTCCGTTGCTGCATAGACTACCCGGGAGACGCCGTGCTTTATCAATGCTTCTGCACAAGACGCAGTTCTACCGCGAAAGCTACAGGGCTCAAGGGTGACATAGGCAGTAGCGCCTTTTAGCTTTTCACCATCACCATTTTCAACCGCCGCTGCAATGGCGTTTGCTTCTGCATGTCCAGAACCGGTCTGAAGATGAAAACCTGTACTAATTATTTCCCCGTTTTTTACCAGAACGCAGCCAACTCTTGGATTGGGCTGGGTTGTATATAAACCGCGCTCTGCCTCACGAATAGCGAGGGCCATATAATATTCATCTGGCCGGGATTGCGATTGAGACACTATTGTTCACCGCTACCCTTGATACCGCGTAGACGATCAATTTCTGCTCGAAACTCATCAACATCCTGAAAACTACGATAGACAGAGGCGAAGCGAACAAACGCAACATCATCCAGTTTGCGCAATTCCTCCATGACGATTTCACCCACATCAATGGTTTTGACTTCACGCTCGCCAGTTGCTCTTAGCTTGTGCTTAATCCGGTTAAGTGTAGACTCAACGGTCTCAAGACTTACGGGTCGCTTCTCAATGGCGCGTAGTATGCCATTTCTTAACTTGTCTTCATCGAAGGGCTGGCGACTTCCATTTGACTTAATGACCCTAGGCAATACCAACTCGGCTGTTTCAAAAGTCGTAAATCGTTCACCGCATTCCTGACATTCGCGACGACGTCGAACCTGATCACCATCAGCGACCAGTCGCGAATCGATCACTTTGGTTTCACTGTGGCTACAAAAAGGACAATGCACTTGAAAAGTTCCTACACCTGTTTAGCCTGTGCATTCTACTCTAATCCCCGTTACCAAGGGTCGTTTTTTACAAACTCGCTTTGGTAGAATGGATCGAGTTTACATTCATTTCTCGGTAAAGGTTTTCAATGGCGCAATACGTATACACCATGTCTCAGGTTGGTAAGGTCGTACCACCGAATCGCGTCATCCTAAAGGACATTTCTCTGTCCTTCTTTCCTGGCGCCAAAATTGGCGTTCTGGGCCTGAACGGCGCTGGAAAATCCACCCTGCTGCGGATTATGGCCGGGGTTGATACGGAATATCTCGGTGAGGCAAGACCACAACCAGAACTCAATGTTGGCTACCTGCCCCAGGAGCCAGAATTGGATCCAGCCAAGGATGTAAGGGGTAATGTGGAAGATGGTGTTCGAGAGCTTTCAGATAGCCTCGCTGAATTTAATGCAATCAGCGATAAATTCGCCGAACCCATGTCTGATGATGAAATGAATGAATTGCTCGCCCGGCAAGGCGAACTCCAGCTTAAAATTGATTCAATGGATGGCTGGGATCTCGAACGAAAGCTAGAAGTCGCCGCAGACGCATTGCGACTACCACCATGGGATGCGGACGTAACAACCCTCTCTGGTGGTGAAAGGCGCCGTGTTGCACTGTGTCGTTTGTTGCTATCAAACCCAGATATGCTACTGCTCGACGAACCCACAAACCATTTGGATGCAGAAAGCGTGGCCTGGCTAGAACGCTTCTTGAAAGATTTTCCGGGTACTGTGGTCGCTATTACCCACGACCGCTACTTTCTCGACAATGCTGCAGGTTGGATATTGGAGTTGGACAGGGGTTACGGCATCCCCTATGAAGGCAATTATTCTGACTGGTTAGCGGCAAAAGAAACCCGTCTTGGCATCGAAGCAAAACAGGAAGCCTCTCGGCAACGCTCAATAAAATCTGAATTGGAATGGGTCAAAACCCAACCCAAGGCACGACACGCTAAAAATAAGGCGCGCCTCGCACGATTTGAAGAAATGAGCTCCCAGGAATTTCAAACACGTAATGAAACTCTTGAGTTGTATATCCCACCCGGACCACGACTAGGGGATGTTGTACTGGAAGTCGACCAACTACAAAAAGGCTTTGGCGATGAATTACTTATTGAAAACCTGAGTTTTTCAGTACCAAAAGGGGCGATTGTCGGCATTATTGGGGGTAATGGTGCAGGTAAGTCCACGCTGTTTAGAATGATTTGCGGCGAGGAGCAACCTGACAGTGGCACCCTCCGATTAGGTGAAACAGTCGAATTAGGCTATGTAGACCAGAGTCGGGACTCTCTTTCTGATGACAAAAATGTCTGGGAAGAGATTTCTGAGGGAAATGAAATTCTTGAAATTGGTCGTTACCAGACCCAATCTCGCTCCTACGTGAGCAGATTTAATTTTAAAGGCTCAGACCAACAGAAAATGGTCCGTGATTTATCTGGCGGTGAACGCAATCGGGTTCACCTTGCTAAACTACTCAAAAAAGGCGCGAATGTACTCTTACTTGATGAGCCTACCAATGATCTTGATGTAGAAACCCTAAGAGCACTTGAAGATGCCATCGAAGCATTTCCTGGGACGATTATGGTTATCTCTCACGATCGCTGGTTCCTCGATCGTCTCGCCACTCATATGCTGGCCTTTGAAGGTGATAGTCAGGTCACCTGGTTCGACGGCAACTACACAGAATACGAAGAGGACTACAAACGACGAACTGGCGACAAGGGCCAGAACCCAACCCGGGTTAAATATAAGAAACTTGCCCAGTGAAACATCAACCCATCTTGCGGGGTAACAATATTTTACTGCGACCGATTGGGCAATCCGATGCCGAGGCCATGTACACAAGCATGACTGACGAGGAAGTAACCCGTCTAACAGGAAGCCATGAATCATTCACCTTCGAGGCTGTCGAATCCTTTTGTGCCCAGGTCGCAGAAGTTCCTGATCGCTATGACTACGCAATCTGCAGACCGACTGAACTGAATCAGCCCCTCGGTGAAGTTGTCATAAATGATATTGATCTCAACAATCGAAGCTGTAACTTTCGCTGCGCCTTATACAGCCATACCAATTTCGGTCGAGGTATGGGCACAGAAGCAATCCGCCTGCTAATGGACTTTGCTTTCGATGAATTAGCTATCAACCGGGTAGAACTTGAAGTATTTGAGTTTAATGACCGCGCGATCCACGTTTACGAAAAAATTGGATTTAAGCACGAGGGAAGAAAGCGCCAGGCACTACTATGGCAAGGTGAGTTCTATGATGCCCTGGTAATGGGGCTCATCTCATCTGACCGATCCTGGAAGATGCATAATTAGTCTATGGACAGGCCTCCTACCGGCAGCAGGTCATAAGCATTAAGCACCTCATCTGGCGTTAAGTTAGCCGTAATCAATTGATGCTTAATAAGAGATTTTTCCACCGCTTCAAATTGCCCATGCATCTGTCTAACCATATCGATGGTTACCGATGCTTGCGCTTTTCTGTTGGTGACACGGGCGAGGCAGGTTTCAATATCTGCCGTTAAGAGTATATAGCTGAATGTACCAAGATGTTGTTTGAGCGCCTCAAACCACCAGGGACCTATGACGCCATCAATG
>CBDUKY010000133.1:0-7726 GCA_965367925.1 uncultured Pseudomonadales bacterium
CGGGTACCGTGAAGTCGAAAAAATCCGATCGTTACGCGACCTCGGACTGGATGGAGCTTGAAAAACAGCGCGGGATTTCAGTGACAACGTCCGTCATGCAGTTTCCCTACAAGGGTAGGGTTGTAAACTTGCTCGATACACCAGGTCACGAGGACTTCTCAGAAGATACCTATCGAACCCTTACAGCAGTGGATTCGGTGTTAATGGTGATTGATGGTGCCAAGGGTGTGGAAGAGCGGACCATCAAATTAATGGATGTTTGTCGCCTGCGTGATACGCCGATTTTAACCTTCGTTAATAAACTTGACCGTGAAATTCGCGACCCTATTGAAGTGTTAGATGAAGTAGAGAAGGTTTTGGGCATTCAGTGCGCGCCAATCACCTGGCCTATTAGTATGGGGCAAAGATTTAAAGGTGTTTACAACCTCTACACTGATGAGATCCACGTTTTTGAACCAGGAAAGGGTGAGATTCTATCTGAGACCAGAATCGTCAAGGGGCTTGATACAGATGAGGCGAGAGAAATTCTTGGTGATCTTGCAGAAGAATTTGCTGACGAGATTGAACTTGTGCGTGGCGCGAGTCATGAATTTGACCTTGATCTTTATCGTCAAGGCAAGATGACGCCCGTCTACTTTGGTACAGCCCTGCGCAACTTCGGTGTCATGGAGATGCTAGATGGGTTTGTCGAATATGCGCCAGCGCCACTGGACCGGGAGTCTGACGTCAGAGTTGTTAACGCACGGGAAGAGAAATTTTCAGGCTTTGTCTTTAAGATTCAAGCTAACATGGACCCCAAGCACCGGGACCGAATTGCCTTTATGCGGGTCTGTTCTGGTAAATACCAGCAAGGTATGAAGTTGCGCCATGTGCGCAATGGTAAGGAAGTTCGCATTAGTGATGCGGTTACCTTCCTCGCTGGGGAGCGAGCCCAGACGGAAAATGCCTGGTCCGGGGATATCATTGGATTACATAATCACGGCACAATCCAAATTGGTGATACCTTTACGGAAGGTGAGGATTTTCGCTATCTCGGTATTCCTCATTTTGCACCGGAAATGTTTCGCCGCGTACAGATTAAGGATCCTCTAAAAACTAAACAGCTCAGGCAAGGTCTAACCCAGTTGTCAGAAGAGGGTGCAACCCAGGTCTTTATGCCCCTGACTAACAATGACTTGATTCTAGGTGCTGTTGGTATCTTGCAGTTTGATGTCGTGGTTTTTCGTCTTAAGGATGAGTATAAAGTCGAATGTGCCTATGAGGCAGTTGGTACCAATACTGCTCGCTGGGTCGAGTGCGATGATCCGAAAATGCTTGCTGATTTTAAGAAAAAGGCTGAAGCGAACCTGGCTGTTGATGGTGCGGGGCATTTGACTTATCTTGCACCGACACGGGTTAATCTTTCTCTAACAGAAGAGCGTTGGCCAGATATTCGGTTCAGGGCTACCCGCGAAATTAACTAAACCAGAGGCCAGGTAAATGGACGGCATACACGATCTCGGTGGTAAACACGGTTTCGGTAAAGTCGAACACACCAGGACGCAAGCGCCCTTCCAGTCCCCCTGGGAGGGTAAGGTGTTTGCCCTTATTCAATCAGCGGGAAGAATGGGTGCCTATCGAAATGTTGATCGATTTAGACATGCTGTTGAGCGCATAGACCCGGTTGCCTACCTTTCTCATGGCTACTATGGACGTTGGCTAGGTGCCCTGGAAACGACGCTAGTTGAAGCCGGTATTCTTCAGCAATCGGCGATTCAAGAGAGATACGAAGCCCTTGGTGGTGATCCCTCCGCACTTGTCGCAGCAAGACCAAAAGCCAATCCTGATCCACAAGGAGACTTCCCGGTCGCGGAAGGCTCACAGAGGAAAGTTGATCATCATCGCTTTGAACCAGGGCAGCGAGTTATCACAGCGACCGTGGTGAAAGCTGGGCATACGAGACTGCCGGCCTACGCAAGAGGCAAGGTGGGTGAAATAGTTTCTCTACACGATGGTTGGGTATTTCCAGATACCAATGCCCACGGTCAGGGGGAGCAGCCACAGTTTTTATATACCGTCCGATTTTCTGCAGAGTCCTTGTGGGGTGACAAGTCCGCTAACACGGTTGTTCACCTTGATCTTTTTGAACCCTATTTGCGGGAGCTAGACAGTTGAGTGAGGATGATCACGACCATAAGCATGAAGTTAATCCCCAGGCAATCAGAACAGAAGCCATTGAAACCCTACTGCAAGAAAAGGGTTTGATCACGCCAGAGGCCGTTGATGAATTGATTACGCGTTATAGCGAACGTGTGGGGCCGATGAATGGCGCAAAGATTGTAGCGAGAGCCTGGAAAGAAGCTGATTTTAAACGTCGCTTATTGGCGGATGGTACTGAGGCGATTGCTGAATATAACCTCAGTGGTGGTCAGGTAGAGAAGCTGGTGGTCGTTGAGAATACGCCAGAGATACACAATGTTGTGGTCTGTACCCTTTGTTCCTGTTATCCATGGGCGGTGCTTGGCTTACCACCAAAGTGGTACAAGGATCCTGCCTATCGTTCGAGAATAGTTCGCGAGCCAAGGGTACTGTTAGCTGAAATGGGGCTGAGATTAGATGATGAAGTTGAAATTAGAGTCTGGGATTCAAGTGCTGAGGTTCGCTATCTAGTCTTACCTATGCAGCCTGAAGGCACAGACGATCTTACGCAGGAAGCTTTAGCTGAACGAGTAAGCCGGGATTCAATGATCGGTGTCGAGGTGCTGTGATGGAAACTGATGAGATGCCTCTGCAAGATGAGATTGCACCACCCATGGCAAATGGTGAAGTGATCTTTGAAGCACCCTGGCAAACCAGAGTGTTTGGTCTTGCGCGTCTACTCTGTGAGCAGGGTCATTATGACTGGGACGAATTTCGAGCCTGTCTGATTCATTTTCTAGCGGCGTTGGATGACTTGCTGCAAGAAAAAAACATCTGCAGTTTAACCGAGCTTGATAGCCGTACGTCCACATTGGCCGCGCGACCCCATGGTCATGATCACTAGCAACTAGTTGAGTTCGATAGGTGTTGCTGAGGCGTTTGGTGGCGGCTCAATATCCAACAGTTCTGTTATGGTGGGTGCGACCTGCAGCTGGGTAACTTCTTTTAAGGTTTTGTTGTGGTCTACCCCGCGACCCATGGCGAAGAATATGCCACCCATATCCGGTAGATCAGGGGAATAGCCATGTGCACCTGCATGCCAATTGAGTAATGGTCTTGCGAATTCTAATAACTTGTCAGTCATGCTATCAGCTCGGCCCAGGGTATACGGCGGCTCCGTGGTAACAACTACATCACCTGTGCGGGTTGGGTGAGTTACCTGGGCTGGAATCTGATCACCCTCGAACACGCTGATGTTTGGTAGGGTCCGAAGCAAGGCAAGCAATCTCGGTTTGTCAGAAGGGTTAGCGAGAAAAAGATGTTGAATAGTGCTGCCACCGACCACTTTGACATCTATGCCTGAGTCCTCCGTCGCGGTTCTAATTTCTGCAGACTTATTCACATTTGTCATACCATGATCGCTAACGATGATCAGGGTTGTTGTTGGCCATAGGTCGCGATCATCAATTGCCTTTAATAGCACTTGCAATTGTTCATCTTGGCTGCTGATTTGATCGACAACGTCCGGGTGGTCTGGCCCTTTGACGTGAGCCATGGTGTCGGCACCTGCCCAGTAGGACATAATCAATCTTGGCTGCTCTGCTGCTGGCAAATCTAACCATTCGATTATTTTGGCGACCTTATCTTCCTCGCTTCGACTGCCGTCAAAGGGTGCCATTCGATAGCTGGTGCCAATGTCATGCCAGTCTGTTTCTGAGCCAACCCAGAAATAGGTCGCGGCTTTTACGCCCTGACGTTCGGCTGTTGCCCAGACGGGTTCCGATTGTAACCAGTGAGCCTCACCGTTATAGGCATACATACCATCTTCACGATCGTAGAAGACATTATTCAAAATACCATGAACATTTGGCGGAACGCCGGTTGCTAAAGAGACGTGACCGGGAAAGGTGCTAGAAGGAAATACCGGTGTTAATCGGCCGGCGCGAATGCCCTCGGTTTCAACCCGCTTTAAGCCTGGGAAATTACCCCGATCAGGAAAGTCATGTCGCATGCCGTCCCAGGAAAGGACGATAACGCGACCGGGTGCACCAGCCTCGCTGGCTTGAACAAACGTGCCCAGGCAGATAAATAGCAGGAAGATGAAATTACGCATGTAACACACCTGGCGAACTGGAGGGCGAATCATATCGAGGTTGCCAGTTTCGAACAATTAATCAGCGCAAGCTGACCCTGTCGGTTGTACGCTCAAGGTAGCTCACGCCCGGCTTACTATCTAGGACAGCCCTTTGATAATGCTGATGTTGGCGTTACTGGCAGCAAATCGATGTTGCGCGAGGGCCTGATAGGCATCTGATTGATACCAGTTCAAGGAAGCCTCTTCTGAAGGAAACTCGATGATGACTGTTCGCGTGTAGGGCCAACTGCCTTCCAGGAGTCTGTGATCCTCATCAACGGCAAGTAGCTTGCCTTCATACTGCTCGAACACGGCCATAAAGCCTGCTTCGTACTTTTTGTAGCCCTCTGGGTCCAGAATATCTAGTTGTGCAACGATATAGTGACTCATATGGTGTTCTCCTGTCTGCCAGCCTATATGGTCTAAATATAGCATTGAATATTTCGTCAGGACTCCTCTAAGATGATCGCAGTGTTAATTAATGGTGGTAACCAATAGATGTCGGAATCTGAAATTGAGCAGCAACTAAAGATAAGTAATCGAGAGGCGCAAGCTAAATGGGCAATTGACGTAAACGTTGACCCCTATCAAATCCCGCTTGAGAAGCTTGACCCAGCCCATCCATCACTCTTTGAACATGACAAGTTCACTCCCTATTTTGATCGACTCCGTGCCGAGGACCCTTTGCATTACACGGCAGAGAGTATGTTTGGCCCTTACTGGTCAGCAACCACCTATCAAGACATCATGTATATCGATAGCCACCATGAGGAGTTTTCTTCAGATATCGACAAGGGTGGTATTCGAATGGGCAGTCGGCCTGGTGGTACACCGGCCAGTGAATCTCCCTTCTATTTGCCGATGTTTATTATGCAGGACCCACCAAAGCATGATGAGCAACGAAAGGTTGTAGCGCCATCCTTTACCCCAAAACGGATTCAGGAACTGCGTGGCTTGATCCAGGAGCGAGCAGGCAAGATTCTCGATAATCTGCCTCGCAATCAAGAATTTAACTGGGTCAAAGAAGTGTCTGTTGAGCTTACCGGACAGATGCTCGCGACTATTTTTGATGTGCCCCAGGAAGACCGTTACAAGCTGATTCACTGGTCCGATACCGTTGAAAATCTGGGTAATCCAGACTTTTTTGAGAATCAGGCAGAAGGTCTGGCTGAACTGTGGAAATGCTTTGAGTACTTTGATGCGGTTTGGAAGGAACGCGCCGCCAGAAGCACGCCAGGTGATGATTTGATTTCCTCACTTGTCTATGGCGAATCAACAAAAGACATGACACCCAATGAGTTTCTTGGAAATATGTTATTGCTTATCGTTGGTGGCAATGACACAACACGAAATTCGATTAGCGGTGGTGTACTGGCCTTGAATCGAAACCCTGCGGAATACGATAAGCTACGAGCTAACCCAGGTTTAATTCCAAAAATGGTGCCAGAGATTATTCGCTGGCAATCACCTGTTGCACATATGTGTAGAACCGCAACAACCGATGTTGAATTGCATGGTAAGACCATCAAGAAGGATGACAAGGTAGTCATGTGGTATATCTCAGGCAACCGGGATGAATCTGAAATTGAACATGCCAATCAGTTTATTATTGATCGCGTTAATCCTCGCAAACATCTCTCCTTTGGCTTTGGTATTCACCGCTGCGTTGGCAATCGACTCGGTGAGATGCAGCTCAATGTATTGTGGGAGGAAATTATGAAACGCTTCCCTAAAATTGAGGTGGTTGGAGATCCGGTCTATCTTCGATCAAGCTTTATCCATGGTATACGCGAACTACCGGTTGTTATTCCCGACTAAGGAAGGTTATGTACCCAGGCAATTTTCCCCCAGACAAATTAGCTTATGTCATGGCAGGTTCTGGCAAACGCTTTAGCTTTGGTGAGCTTGAAGCCTTGTCGAATCAATATGCGCATTTGTTCCGCCAGCACGGCCTGAGCCGTGGCGACAGCATTGCCATTTGCCTTGAAAATCATCCGATGTTTTTCCCAATCTGCTGGGGTGCATTTCGGGCGGGACTATACTTCACGGCCATAAGCTATCGGTTACAAGCGGAAGAAGTTAACTACATTGTTAATGATTGTGGTGCCAGGGTGCTTATCACGTCAGCATTACTAACAGAGACCTTTGCCGGCTTTAAAGATACCCTTGAACACAATCCTGTCTGTTACATGCTCGATGGTGAGACAGAGGGCGCATCATCTCTCGAACAAGCAATAGCCCAGTTGCCAACCACAAGAATCGCCGATGAATCCTATGGTATGAGCTTGCTCTATTCGTCAGGTACAACAGGGCGGCCAAAGGGGGTTAAGAAGCCATTGTTAGAAGAGCCCTTTGGTGAAAAGGTACCTGCATTTGCAGCAGCCGAGGCCAGATACCAGTTTGATCAAGAAACTGTTTACCTATCACCTGCCCCCTTGTATCACGCGGCGCCGCTGGGCTTTACCATGAACGTGCTGCGGTTTGGTGGCACCTGTGTGGTGATGGAAAACTTCGATGCAGAAACCTCGCTTAAGCTTATAGAAACCTACAAGGCAACTCACAGTCAGTGGGTGCCAACCATGTTTGTTCGCATGTTTAAGTTAGAAGAATCAGTGCGGCAAAAATATGATGTGTCCTCCATGAAGTTTGCTATTCATGCGGCTGCGCCTTGTCCCATTGCGGTTAAAGAAAAAATGATCGACTGGTGGGGACCTGTTATCTACGAGTATTACGCTGGTACAGAAGGCAATGGATCAACAGCAATCACCTCGGAAGAATGGCTAGCCCATAAGGGTTCCGTTGGACGCGCGGCAAACAACTGCCGTATCCATATCATCGATGAGGACGGCAATGAATTGGAAGCCGGTGAAGTTGGCGGTGTCTACTTCGAAGGTGGCGGTAAATTTGAATATCTACACGATAAAGAAAAGACAGCCTCCAGTCGTACCAATAACGGCTGGTCCACCCTTGGCGATGTTGGGTATCTGGATGAAGAAGGGTATCTGTATTTGACGGATCGAAAGTCCTTCATGATTATTTCTGGCGGCGTAAATATCTATCCCCAGGAAGCTGAAAATGCCTTGATCACCCATCCTAAAGTCTTTGATGTAGCGGTTTTTGGTGTGCCAAATGAAGAATTTGGTGAAGAGGTTAAGGCTGTTGTACAACCAGTCAATATGGACGACGCTGGTGATGATCTTGAGGCGGAGTTAATCGCCTATGCAAGATCAAAGATTGCTCATCTAAAGTGTCCGAAAAGTATCGACTTTATTGATGAGATGCCAAGGCACCCAACGGGTAAGCTCTATAAGCGGTTACTCAAGGATAAATACTGGGCTAATTAGCAGCCCGTAAAAGCCGGGCTAATTGACAGCCCGTAAAAGCCGGGCTAATAAACAGCCCATAAAAGCCGGGCTAATTAACAGCCCATAAAAGCTGGGCTAATTAACAGCCAGTACAAGCCTGGCTAATAAA
>CBDUKY010000134.1:0-7721 GCA_965367925.1 uncultured Pseudomonadales bacterium
TGTCGGGTTGATGAGGTTGCAATTTTAAGGAGTAATCAGTTCCCTGAAGATGCTGGTCCTATGGCCCACCCAATACGACCTGGCTCTTATATTGAGATCAATAACTTCTATACGGCAACTGTCTATGAAAAAGGTGCTGAAGTAGTACGGATGATCCGAACGCTACTAGGGGAAGAAAGATTCCGAAAAGGAACTGATCTCTATTTTGATCGACATGATGGTCAAGCTGTGACGACAGAAGATTTTGTCCGTGCGATGGAAGATGCCAATGATTTTGATCTATCACAATTTAGATACTGGTACAGTCAGGCAGGTACGCCAGAGCTTAAGGTTAGTGGCAGCTATGATGCTGAACGCGAAACCTATTGTCTGGAAATAACCCAGTCTTGTCCGCCAACACCTGGTCAGGAAACAAAACAACCCTTCCACATGCCGGTTGCCGTCGGTCTGATTGGCAAGGATGGGCAGGATATTGCTTTTGGTGTGGATGGCCTTGACGTTGCACATGTTGAGATAGATAACCAATACACAGCGGTGTTAAACCTCCGTGAATCGACACAGAAGTTTGAGTTCACGAACGTTAAACAAGCACCTGTGCCTTCGCTACTCAGACAGTTCTCAGCGCCAGTAAAATTGTCCTATGACTATTCTCGCGATGAGCTTTTGTTCTTGATTAGTCATGACAGTAGTGGCTTTAATCGTTGGGAAGCATTTCAACGGCTTGCTGTTGAAGTGATTCAGGAAGTTATTGCGCAGATTCAATCAGATGAACAAATAGTCGTTGATGATCGGATCATAACTGCCAGCGAAAATGTATTAAATGAAGCGGTTATGCGCGACATGGATACGACGCTGGACAAGCTAATGTTAGCCGAAATGCTCCAGCTTCCCTCTGAAGCCTATCTAGCAGAGTTAATGGATGTTGCTGATGTGACGGCGATTCATCAAGCAAGAGATCTTGTACGTGTAACCATCACGAAAAAGCTAGCAGGCTTGTTGTTGTCGGTTTATAAACTCAATCAAGTGAAAACACCGTACAAACCAGAAGCAGCAGATATAGCTCGTCGGGCATTGAAAAATACTGCCTTGACCTACCTGATGTCACCAGAAGACACTGAATCTATAGCACTCTGTGTTAATCAGTTTGAAACTGCAGATAATATGACAGATACCAGCGCGGCAATCCGCGCACTGGTTAACTGTCCCGCAAGTGCTGCGCAGGAACCAAGAGAAAAAGCGCTAAACGACTTCTATAACAAGTGGTCAGAGGAAGCGCTGGTCGTGGATCAGTGGTTTAACATGCAGGCTGCTTGTCCATTGCCTGGTGGACTGGCGCGAGTGAAAACCTTGATAGAACATGAAGCGTTCACAATGAAAGTCCCCAACCGCGCACGTTCGGTTGTGGTGGCTTTCTGCTCACAAAACCCGGTGAACTTTCATCAAATTGATGGTTCTGGCTACGCATTCCTTGCTGATTGTGTCATTGAGCTAAATGGCATAAATCCGCAAATTGCGGCAAGGGTATTGTCGCCCCTGACACGCTGGAGAAAATATGACAAGGAACGACAGGCGTTAATGAAATCGCAGCTTGAGCGCATCCTTGATTCTGGCGAACTATCACCAGACGTCTATGAAATAGTGAGTAAGAGTCTCTAGTTAGCGTCTTGCTAAACTGGATTTAGTGCCGGCGCGAGCGCCGGTACTTTCTTATTAGCTCTTTTATTATCTGGCCGGTTTTGTTCCACGGCTGTGAGAAGGTTTTGACCCTGCCACTTAATAGATGAACCAGGCGCAAAGTTTGCCTGTTCCAGATCCTTGACAGCTTGAGTCAGGGAGTCATCGTTCAGTTGTCCCAACCATTGTTGTAATGAGCTGATATTCGGAAAGTGTAATTTTACCCAGGCAGTTAGCAGTTGTTGCGCCTTTGTACCGTCGTTATCTTTGCAAGCCTGAGTGAAGCGTTTGTAAAGGTCACTCTCAGTATCTAGTTTTGGTGTGGGCTCAACTGATGGAATGGGTTTTGTGTTACGGCGCTGTATTGCCCAGAGTATCAATGTAATCAACCAGAGTACCAGGAGTGTGATACTAGCGTATTGCCAGTACCTGAGATTGTCGCTGACGATAATTTCAGGTCTGGATAAACCTGTACTCTGAGTAGTGATGTCCGGGGCTGGTGCTATAGGTGCCTGTACCTGCACACCAGCTGCAGGTGCGACCTTATAGGTTTGTTCTGGTATAACGGTGACTTCGAGCGTATCGGTACGGGTATTCCACCAGGGGATACGAATCTCCGGTAGCACCATCTTCCCTGCTTTTGTCGGCACGATCCCAATGACTGTGGTAAGTGTGGACTTTAATCCGTTCTCCGTTGAAACCTGATCCTCGACTGCTGGATCTTGATAAGTCTTTGCGCCCTCGATATCTCCGTTCTCGATTTGAGGCAGCAGTGACGTGGCGATACCCTCCGCTGAAATGATGATTGTTCTATTCACGGGCTCACCGACCTGGAATTCTGGTGGCTGCTTTGCCCATCTTTCTTCCAGTGTGACAGATTCAGCTGGTAGCCAGTGGTCACCATCAAATTCTGCGGGTTTTGGTTTGACGTTAATTGTATGGCTGTCGGATTTTGTTAACACCGGCTCCCTGGTAGAAAAGAATCCTGGGCCAACTCGAAAGCCAGAAAAGATTTGAGGAGGGATTGTGAGCGTGCCACTTGATTGTGGATAAATGCCATAGCTCTTCTCTAATACATAATAACGACGTCCATTAGTGATGGAGTCGTAGCGACGTTCGCTTTCAATCGTTTCAATTACCGCGTCAGGTATTTGCGGTGGAGGTGGGAAGTCACCAGATATATTCTCTACATAGTAGAGCTTAATTGTGTAGATGATTTGCCCTTGCACGTAGGTTTCATTGGTGTCGACACTGGTATCAAAGAAAACCAACTGAGACATCTTGCGTTTCATGGCTGCAGTTTGTTGGGTAACGGTAATAGGGATAGGTGCTGAGGTTTCACTACCGATACGAAATGCTGGAATAGTTAACTGACCCAGTCGTTTTGGTCTGAGTCTAAATTCCCAGGCAACATAAACTTCAGAAGTCTGACGACCATTGATGATAGATATTCGGCTGCTTTGATTCGGTCCAGCCCGACTAACGATTTCGAAGTCTCGTTCGATGCTGCTGAAATCTGGGTTCGCTGCAGTTGTTGCATTTTCAATGCGAATACTGAGTTTAAGCAGGTCAGCATCAGTGATCTGTTGTCGGTCTACATTCACAGAAAGTTGCGCCTGGGCAGTAAAACTCGCCAGGCAAAACAATGCTGTGATGGCTAATTTACCAATTCGAAGAATCATATTCAGTCGATTTTCCTTGCTTCAAGCGTTCCTGGTGTTGCATCTCAAATTTGCGCCGTAACAGGCCACCTGGGTCATCAGGAACCCGCCGCAGCCATTGCTCAAGCGCTTGCTGTTGTTCTTCATCTAAAGGCTCCGCGTCCGCCTCACTCATCTGCTGGTCTTTTGCTTCTTGTTCTTGTTGCTCTTGTTCTTGTTGTTCAGTCTGTTGCTGCTCTTCAGACTCTTGTTCTTCGGCATCCTGATCTTGCTGCTGTTGTTGGTCGCCTTCCGATTGATCTTGATTCTGCTCTTGCTCAGAGCTGTCTTCTGAGTCTTGCTGCTCATTGTCTTGTTGTTGATCTTGCTCACCTTCACCTTGCTGTTGCTGTTGTTGCTCTAGCAATTTTTCGACAAGAGCCTTGTTAAATGCTGCATCCTCATTGTCTTCAGACAGCGCAAGTGCGTCCTCATAGGCTTTAATGGCTTCTTCATATTTCTTTTGTTTCGCGAGGGAGTTGCCAAGGTTGTATAGGCCGTCGCTGGTAGAAGACTGGTTGAAGTGCTCGGCTGCTTCAGCAAAGTTTCCGGCCCGATATTGTGCTGTTGCCTTCCACTGGGGATCCTTGAATTTCGTTGCAGCAATGTCTGGTGCATCCTCCGCCATTGCGCGAACACCTTGTTGATCACTTGTATACCAGAGATCATCCCAGATGGATGCCTGTGCTGGATCAACAGGGAGGAAGGTGAGTAGCGCGATGCTCCAGACCCAACCTCGACGAAAGCTCAAGGCGGCGATGGGTAGCAGTAGTAGTAACAGCCAGGGTCCTTCTTCGAACCAGATATCAAAGTCTCTTTCTACCTCTCGAAATTGTGATTCATCCAGGTCTAACGGCTCTTCTGCTAATAGATACTCAAGGTCCGAGTCAATTAGCGTCATATGAGCAAACCTGCCACCTGCAACGGTTGCGAATTCTTGCAGTGCATTCAAATCAACTGGCGGAATTATCAGCTTCGATGAGGCGTCTTTTAGAAAGCCTAGTTTCGGGTCGAGAATAGGTGCGCCTTCCGGTGTCCCGACGGCGAGAACAGAGACAGGGTAGGCGACCCGAAACTCCCGTGCGATAGTCTGGGCCCGGGCAACATCGCGAATCTCGTCAGTAATTATGAGTATTCTGCCACTCCCCATGCCTGCATCTTCAAATAGTGTTTTTGCCAGACCAAGGGCTGGTGCTAGCTGGCTACCCGGGGCGGGCATGATTTCTGGTGAAACCGCAGGAATGAGTTCTGCAATTGTTTTCGCATCATCAGTCAGGGGTGAGACGATGTGGGCATCACCAGCGTAGACTACCAGTGCTGTAACTCCTTCGGTTCGTTGTTCGAGAAGATCCAACAATTTTCGTCTTGCGCGAACAAGGCGATTCGGTTTTACATCTGTTGCATACATCGAGCGAGATAAATCAAACAAGATAACCAGCGCGTCCTCACGTTCATGGACAGGCTGCGGCGTTTTCTCCCAGACAGGGCCAGCGAGGGCAATCACTGCAATTATCCAACCAAATAAAATAAGAAAACGAGGCACCTTACTTGCTGTGCTGACGTTATCTTCAAGTAGATAAGGTAGGAGTGCCGGGTCTATGGTTTTTTCCCAGGAAGAAGCTGTGCCTTGCCTTAGCCGAATAATAATAAAAATAAGCACGGCCGGAATGAGTGCGTAAAACCATTCAGGTCGGAGAAAGTGAAATTCGGCCCAGTTCATGGCTTCACCCCCAGATTGCCGGGTTCGCTGCTCATTTCAACTGGGTCTTTTGAGAAAACGCCATGAACCTTTTGGGTTAGCCAGATGATTACTTGCGGATGAGTCAATGCGAGTAACAGGCTGATGATGAATGCAACGGCTAGCGGCCAGGTAAACAGGGATTTAACGGGTCGATAGGTTTCCTGATCCTGTTCAATTGGCTCTAACTCATCGAGGGCTGCATATATCGCCTTTAGTTCTTCTGTGTTTCTTGCTCGTTGGTAAATACCACCTGTGAGACTGGCGATTTCAGTTAAGGTTTTCGAATCGAGTTCTGAAGACGGATTGATGGTGCGATTAAATAGTAGCCCTGGTACAACCAGTTCGTCTGCACCGAAACCGATAGTGTAGATCTTCACGTTCTGTTGCGCGGCAATCTGTGCGGCTTGAATAGGAGACACCTCACCAACGTTGTTTTGCCCGTCTGTCAGTAATATAAGAATTCGACTCTCGGCAGGACGATCGTGCAGGCGTTTAACAGCTAACCCAATAGCGTCACCAATGGCCGTCTTGCCACCAGCTATACCGAGGGGCGTTTCCTGTAGCAGGGTACGTACTGTTTTTCGATCAAATGTGAGAGGAGTTTGTAGATAGGCCTGACTACCAAACAGTATCAGACCGAGCCTGTCTCCCTTACGTCGTTCAACGAAGTCGCCCACCACCTGCTTGACAATTTGAAGTCTGGTGACCATTTGTTTATTGAATTCCATATCTTCAGTGCCCATGGAACCGGAGATATCCACGGCCAGCATCAGGTCTCGTCCGGATGTTGGTAACTCAATTGACTCTCCTATCCATTGTGGACGCATGGCCGCGCCGACAAGACATATCCAGGCGAGAATGAGTAGTAAACGCCGAAGCATATTGCGCTTGATTTCAGGGCTGCTTACGGAGCTAAAGTGAGAGGCATGGCTAAAGAAGGGTACATGTAGTGCTGCATCCTGTTTCTTTGCTGCCGGCAGCAGGAAATATGCTGCCAGTGGTAGCGGTAAGAACCATATTGCCCAGAACCATTCGAATTCGATCATGCAGCCACCTCAGGAATGGGGCGGTGGGCTTTTATCCACCGTTTTCCAATCTCATGAAGGCTTGCAACATCAACTTGCAGCGCAGCATCGGGTGTATAGCTTGCCTCCACAAGTGCCTGGCCTGGTCCCATGCTAAATTCATGGGTCGCTCCAGTCTGATCAAGAAAAGCCACCCAGGCCTCGCCAGTAAGGCTTGCAACCCTGGTGCGAGGATATTTTGTCAAAGCAACACGTTTTAGCAGGGTTGAGTACTCAAGCAAATAGGTGCGAGGCTCTGATTGATATTGTTGCAACAGTTCGTCTAATTCCCTGCCTGCTTCACGTCGATAAGCATTAGATTTCCAATACTTATATAGTCGGTATAGACCATAAGCAAACAGCGCAATTGCCAGACCTGCAAGAATCCACCAACCTGGTGCAGGTGGCCATGGATCGATAGCTGGTGGCAAGTGGATGTCCCTTAACTCAGCGAGCGGGTCCGTCTGGGTAGCATCGAGAAGCTGTGGAGCAGGATTAGCAGCCATTAGCGATCGACCCGGTGAAATTCATCAGTGGTTTTTGCAAGCCGGGGAATGAGTTCGTCTGCTGTTGAGAATTCGAACAACGGTGATTTGAGCTTGCTGAATTGGGTTCTGATTTGTTCAATGTGATTTTCAAAGTCGTGGTGGTACTGGACACGATTCGATTTTATGGCTGTGTTGATTTCAACCCGTTGATTACCGTTAGTGACAGTATAAATATCAGGCTGTGGTAAATCGGATTCCAGGGGATCCGAAATGCAAATGCCGACGACATCATTGTGTCTGGATATTTGTCGCAGATGGAGCCTCGCGTCCTCATCAAACTGACTAAAATCGCTAAGAATAAATACCGTGCTGCCATGTGTCGCAACGCGTCTGACATTAAGCAGCGCATTAGTAAGATAGTTACCCGGTGACTCAAACGGTGCTTTTGTTAAGTTGTGGTTAAAATCATTAATTTCGCTTAAGAGCCTAAGCACCGAGTGCTTGCTCCTTTTAGGTCTGATTTCCCGGTGATGCTCATCATTAAAAACAATCCCGCCAACACGATCACCACCCTCAAGGGATATCCAGGCCAGCAGGGCAGCTAACTGCGCTGCGACCACGGATTTGAAAGCAACTTTTGAGCCGAAGAACATGGCATGGGATTGATCTACCAGGAGCAAGACAGGCCTCTCCTTTTCTTCCTGGAACAATTTTGTGTGGGGTACCTGGGTTCTTGCGGTGACACGCCAGTCGATTGTTCGTACATCATCACCAGGCTCGTAGGTTCTGACTTCAGCAAAATCGATACCTCGACCACGGAAGTTTGATGTCAGGAGTCCGGAAAGTGGGTTGCTAGATTTATTTTGCAGGATGGGATCAATTTGTTTCGCCGCGTACCGCAAACGAATAAGTTCTGACACATCAGTATAAGCCCCACCTTTGAGCTGAAATCGCTGATGTATGTTTTGATCCAGAGACTGGGGCATATTACTCAGGCTGCAGCGACGCGTTGTACCAGTGTATCGATGACCTGATCAGCAGTAATGCCCGTTGC
>CBDUKY010000135.1:0-7663 GCA_965367925.1 uncultured Pseudomonadales bacterium
CGTTCAAGTGGAGAACAGGCCAGAGAAATCCTTAACGACAACCCTGACCTGGATTTTATCTAGCTTCTGACTGGTCTACATTACCGGTAATTCGACATCTGCGAACAAGGCTTCTAAATCAGCTTTGTTTTGCATTTCAAAAGCCTGGTCGACAATGGATCTGGTGAGATGTGGGGCGAACAACTCCATAAATTCATACATATAGCCGCGTAGGAAGGTGCCCTTGCGACATCCAATCATGGTTGTACTGGATTCAAAGAGTTTACCTGCATCGATGGCAACCAGATCACTGTCTATCTCTGGGTCGTATGCCATCTGGGCAATAATGCCAATCCCAAGACCTAACCGCACATAGGTCTTAATCACGTCCGCATCGGTTGCGGTGAATACCACTTTCGGTGACAAGCCCTTTTCACTGAAGGCTTCATCAAGCTTGGATCGGCCGGTAAAACCAAAGACATAGGTCACGATGGCGTATTTAGCAACGTCCTCAAGGGTAATGTCGTCCATTTCAGCCAGTGGGTGTCCTTTCGGTACCACAACACAGCGATTCCAGCGATAGCATGGCAGCATCACAAGGTCGCCAAAATGGTCTAGACCTTCAGTGGCTATAGCAAAATCTACTGCGCCATCTGCTGCAAGTTCCGATATTTGTAGTGGGCTGCCCTGATGCATATGGAGTGAGACTTCAGGATAGCGACCAATAAAGTTTTCGATCACCTTTGGTAAGGCATAGCGAGCCTGGGTGTGGGTTGTAGCAACTGAGAGACTACCCTTTTTCTCATTGCTAAACTCCTGAGCAACCTGTTTGATGCTCTCGACCTTCCGTAGAATTTCGCCAGCCATCTCAATAATTGACTTACCAGCGGGTGTCACATGGGTCAAATGTTTGCCTGAGCGGGAAAACACCTCCACACCTAATTCATCCTCTAGTAGCCTGATCTGCTTACTGATGCCAGGCTGAGAGGTGTATAAACTTTGTGCCGTTGCGGAAACGTTAAGACCGTGGTGTGCAACTTCCCAAATGTATCTGAGTTGTTGAAGCTTCATGGTTTTATACCCAATCGTTTGAACAGTTAGATTTAAACAAGTTATTCACAAATAGTCTAAAAATATTAGCAAATATTCTTTTCCAGAATAGATGCATTGCTCTAGATTGGCAAACTTCAGCGGTCGAACAAGCAGAATCAATCTTGGACTTTCTATACTACACAGCAGCAGGTGCGATTGTTGGTCTTGCTGTGGGAGTAACCGGGGTTGGTGGTGGATCGATGATGACCCCTCTACTACTGGCGTTTGGCTTTCCCCTCCACACTGCCGTTGGTACTGACCTGCTTTACGCCGCAATTACCAAGACTGGCGGCGCGATCACCCACACTATTCAAAAATCAGTCCGCTGGGACCTGGTGCTACTGCTTGCACTTGGTAGCATACCTGCGAGTCTTGCCTCCATTTTCGTGCTCCACTACTGGTTTGAATCCCCGGATCAATATAGCGACATTATCTCCACCACGCTGGGTGTGACGCTGATTCTCACATCTGGTGCGATTATCTTTCGTAATCAGTTAGGAGGTATGGTCGGTAAGAAATTTACCGAGAATAACAAACAGGTACGATTGCTAACGCCAATCACGGGTGTCGTGCTGGGTGTGCTGGTGACGCTCTCATCTGTGGGTGCTGGTGCAATTGCGACAGCCCTGTTGATGATCTTCTACCCATATTTAAAGAGTGTAAACATTGTCGGAACCGATATTGCCCACGCGGTGCCACTAACTCTTTTCGCCGGCCTCGGTCATTTATTTCTTGGTAATGTGGATTTTGAACTTTTGCTCGCGCTTCTAGTAGGCTCCCTGCCTGCAGTTTATATTGGCGCAAGACTCGGTAAGAACATTCCTGACAAGGTGATGCGACCAGTCCTCGCCACGATGCTGTTTAGCGTCGGTGTAAAAGTAGCCTTCTTCTAATCAGACTTAACTGCATCGTTGGTGACCCCATGCAATACATGACCGGTCGCGACAACTTTGCTGGCATGGGCACAATGTTCAGCCTGATCATCAAAAAATACATCGGCACCGTAAGCAAGTAAGAAATCGCTCTTCTTCATGCCACCAAGAAATAGAGACTCATCAAGACGAATATTCCAATCGCGAAGGGTTTTAATTACTCGTTCGTGAGATGGTGCCGACCGGGCTGTTACTAATGCGGTACGAATCGGGCTCTCATTTTTGGGAAATTCGCTTTGCAATTCATGTAGTGCAGCGAGGAAGGGTTTAAATGGACCACCTCGCAGTGGGGTATCTGCAGCTTCCATTTCGTTTTTGGCAAAGGCAGCTAGTCCCTCTGCTTGATATATTTTTTCTGCCTCATCAGAAAATAAAACCGCGTCTCCATCAAACGCAAACTTCAATACATCAGACTTGTTTGTCACGCCTTGCGGGCCAGGCAAGATACTCGCTGCCGCGCTTCCATTGGCTAATGCTTCCCTTACATCATCGGCATTGGTGGAGAGGAACAGATGACATCCAAAGGGGGTCATATAACGATATGGCGCAGACCCTCCTGTAAAGGCTGCTCGCGTGATAGGCAGACCGTAATGTTGAATTGAGTTAAAGACCCGCAATCCAGTATCAGCGGTGTTTCGAGATAACAAAATCACTTCGACACGATCGGCGACTTCGAGCTTGTCGTTTAAGGCCAATAGTTTACGAACTAGTTCAAAAGCATCACCAGGTAGAAGTACTTCTGTTTCATGAGCAATTTGATATTCAGCGTAGGCCTGAACACCCTGCTCTCTATAAACTTGATCGCTTTCTGCAAGATCAAATAGCGCACTACTTGAGGTAGCGACCACCAGCTTTTTAGTATTCGTTTTTGACATTTTTGGCTAGCTAATTTCCCGGTGATGAAGCCATTAGATTCCAGTGCTACGTTAATCATAATCGACAATGGAAACAAGCTAGCAGAAGACCACAGTTCTTCTTGATAGGCGCCTGGCACGATACAATGGCTAACCTGCTTTCACTGAGAAACAGATCACGTGATTTATCTGGCGCTACTATTCATTCTTGCCACCGGGCTTTTTGTTGCTCTGCGTTTACTGCTGCGTAAGGCTCCCATTGGCGTTCAGCAGTTTTTCATTATCTATTTGATTGCTCTGGTCAGTATCACCCTGGTGCTTTTAACCCTACTTGGTCGACTACCCCTACTGTTCGGTTTATTCGGTACCGGGTTACCGTTTTTGGCGAGTTTGACTAAAAACGGTATGAGGTTCTGGCAGGCGGCAAATTTTCTCAAAAGGCTACGCAACTTTTTCGGGATACCCGCAGGTTCAGACGATAAACGCACAAGCAAGCAACCACCTCGCATCCCCTATGCTGTGATGACAACTAGCGATGCTTTTAAACTCCTTGGTCTCGAACCAGATGCGAGCATGGAAGATATACTCGCCGCTCATCAGCACCTCACGCAAACGGCCATTAAAGAAGGTGATATCAATGTTCAACAAACAACCCTGGCCAGACTTGATAAGGCGAGAAACCTGTTGATTGATTTGAGAAACAGCTAGTGAATGAAGTAATAGACGTTGATTTGCATGCCTGCCTCGCAGACACCAGGCGCATACTCGAAACTCTTGATCTCGATCATGACGCACAGCTGCAAGACCAACTTTCGCTGGTTGAGATCACCCTCGAAGGTATGTCTGTCAATTTACCTGAAACAACGACGAAGGTACGAGAACATCTTGCACAGGTACACGGATCAGCAGTTATAAGCAGCCTACATGAAATTCTAAATTCAGCACTTGGCTACTACAGTATTGTCGAGCAATTAGAGGGTCAGAATGAGCCCATACTCGGGCCTGAGGAGGCGGTGAGCCTGATTAGACAATTGAAGCGCCAGCCACATGACATCATGGCGATTAAAGATCAATTGTTTCGGATGATTAATGCAGAGGAGCAGGATTGATGTACAAGCTCTATCAAATGCAGGATTCTGGTAACTGCTACAAGATTCGCTTGTTATTATCCCAGCTTGAAAAGCCTTTCACGGTTGTTGAGATAGATATACTCAAAGGCGAATCTCGTACAAGGGCATTTTTATCTCGAAATCCAAATGGCCGTGTCCCGACATTGGAAATAGCACCAGGTAAGTACCTGGCAGAATCAACGGCAATCCTCTGGTATCTGGCCGAAAACACTGCTTTTTTACCTGCGGATCGCTATAGCAGAGCACAGGTACTGCAATGGATGGCATTTGAGCAATATAGTCATGAACCCTATATTGCCACCTCCAGATTTTGGATCTCGATCCTCAAGCAACCAGAAAACCACGCCATAGAACTAGCCGAGAAACGTGGCCCTGGTTACGCTGCACTTGAGGTGATGGAACAGCACCTGGCAACGCATGAATTTTTTGCTGGCGCATATTCGATTGCAGACATCGCCCTTTTTGGCTATACCCATGTTTGTCATGAAGGTGGCTTTAGTCTTGAAAACTACCCATCAATCCGGCGCTGGATTTCAAGCGTTCAATCAATGCCAAACCACATCAGCATGACTGACGAAATACCGCCCCACTCACCTGATTAACGAGAAATCAAATGCCTCCAATGTCCGGCGTAATCTTCGATCTCGATGGCACGCTACTCAACACCCTCGAAAGTCTCGCCAGGTGTTTTAATCGGGTCTTAACGCAGTTGTCTTTTCCTACCCATGAAGTTGATGCATACCGATATTTTATTGGTGATGGTGCAAGACAGTGTGTGATTCGATCATTACCGGAAACCGCAAGGGATGATAAAACCGTAGATCATATGCTTGCCCTTCAACAACAAGACTATCTGCAACACTGGCAAGATGATGTGACGATTTATGATGGCGTCACACCCTTACTTCAAAGTCTTAACAACGGGGCTTATAAATTGGCTGTGCTCTCTAACAAAGATGATCAATTTACCCAGCGCTGTGTAAAACATTTCTTTCCAACTGGCACCTTTGATTTGATTCACGGAGCGGGGCCTGACATACCACATAAACCCAATCCGATTGGTGCGCTATCCATTGCTAAACACTGGGGGATTGCTCCACAAAATCTGGCCTTTGTTGGCGATACCGCAATGGATATAGAGACAGCCGTTCGCAGTAACATGCTACCTATTGGCGTTTTATGGGGCTTCCGAGAGAAAGCTGAATTGCGAGAGGCAGGTGCAAGTCATTTTGTTGCTCACCCGATGGAAATCCCGCCGATACTCACAGGCACTGACTGAGATTGATTCAAGTCTTCACGCCAGCCTGTAAATATGCGAGGCTTGAGGCCTTATTTTAGTGGACACAAGTTATGCAATTGAAAGACAAAATCGCCGTGGTGACAGGCGGTGCTAGTGGTATTGGTAAAGCGATGGCCCAACGATTCATTAAGGAAGGTGCCAGTCAGGTCGTCATTGCAGATATACAATCAAACCTGGGTGAGGTCGCCAAGGAAATTGGCGCCAGAGCAATCCCGACAGATGTTTCTAAAGAAGCAGACATTATCAACCTGATCCAGACTGTCGAAAAAGATTATGGTCATATTGATCTCTTGTGTAACAACGCCGGTATTGGCGTTGGTGGTGGACCAGAGACGCCGGATGAAGGCTGGCAGAAGATCTGGGAAATCAATGTCATGGCACATGTCTATGCTTCCCGCGCAGCCTTGCCAGGTATGTTAGCCAGGGGTGAAGGATACATGCTAAATACAGCTTCAGCCGCAGGTCTACTCTCTCAAATTGGTAGCGCACCCTATGCCGTGACCAAACATGCGGCAGTTGGCTATGCAGAATGGCTTGCAATTACCTATGGGGATCGTGGCTTGAAGGTCTCTGTACTTTGCCCGCAAGCAGTTCGAACAGCGATGACAGCCAACACAAAGAACGGTGGCGTCGCTGGTATTGATGGCATGATGGAACCAGAACAGCTTTGTGACACAGTCATTGAGGCCCTCGATGCGGAAACCTTTCTAGTACTTCCGCATCCTGAAGTACTGACCTATATGCAACGTAAGACATCGGACTATGATCGCTGGATTGCTGGAATGCAGCGCTTACAATCACAATATTCTGATGGGAGCTTTTAGTCTCTTTAGCTTTGATTTGACCTTGGAGTTAATCGACCTATAATAGCCCCTCGATCAGCATGATATTGGTTGATCGTAAGAACACGGGAACACAAGAACACGGCGCCGATTTGAGTAATCAGCTTGCGGGCGCCTAATAAATGCCGCTAAAGAGGATATGGTGAACCTACTTTAGCAATCGCGAGTAGGTTTTTTTTTGCCTGCTCGTTTTGAAATTTAAAGCGCTAATCGCCTGAGGATGGATGTATGCCACTACGGATACCTGATCTCTTGCCAGCACGGCAAGTACTAAAACGCGAGAATATCTTCTGCATTTCGAGCACAGATGCTGAACAACAGGACATTCGCCCATTGCGAATCGTGTTGCTTAATTTGATGCCGAAAAAAATTGAAACAGAAATACACATTCTGCGCATGCTTGCCAATTCGCCACTACAGGTTGATGTTGAGTTGATGCGCATTAGTGATAAGCCTTCAAAAAATACACCGATTGAACATATGGAAACCTTTTACAAAGGCTTCGATGAGGTGCGTGACAGTAAATTCGACGGCATGATTATTACGGGTGCACCCCTCGGCCAGGTGCCCTTTGATCAGGTGTCCTTTTGGCCTGATATGCAAAAGATCATTGACTGGACTGTCACCAATGTCACCTCCACTATGTTTCTATGCTGGGGTGTTCAAGCAGCCATGTACCATTTGTACGGTATCAACAAATATCTGCTACCAGAAAAACTCTCCGGTGTTTATCCGCACAGGGTTGTCAATCAACTAACACCTATTGTAAGGGGATTTGATGATCGGTTTGATGCACCCCACTCCCGCTACGCGGAAATCAGAGAAGCAGATATACAAGCTCACCCAGACCTCGAGATGGTAGCAACCTCTGATATTGCGGGGCCTTATATATTCCAACGTAAAGACGGCAGGCAGCTCTTTGTCACTGGTCACTCGGAATATGAGCCACTTTGCTTAAAAGATGAGTATGAGAGAGATCTCGCAGCAGGCTTGTCACCTGGCATACCGGAACATTACTTTCCAGATGATGACCCGACTAAAGAGCCTATCATCACCTGGAAAAGTCATGGCAATTTGTTATTTGCTAACTGGCTTAACTACTACGTATATCAGCTTTCGCCATTTGATATGGATAAGATTGGTCTTGAAACCGACCAACCTATCCGTCTCGGTGGTAGCTAGTAGGCCAGGTCAGCCGGTTTAAGATCGAATTCCTCTAGCATATCGTTAGCATAGGTAATCTTGCCTGTGATTTCCCTGGCATCGCCATGGACAAGTCGCAGGCATGCCTCGGACATATGCTCTACAGGTGTAACACGATCTTTGGATTCTTCTGTGATTAGCTTGTGGTGTACCACACCTGGGGTTGCAACTAACCCTGGTGAAATTACATTGACGCCAATCCCTTTGCCATAAACCTCTGATGCAAGGCCAGTGGTAAACCGTTCCAGTGCAGCTTTACACATGCCATAGACGGTGCCACCTCTACCGCCAGCATCCTTTTGAGGATGAAGGGCAGCATGTGATGAAACAT
>CBDUKY010000136.1:0-7645 GCA_965367925.1 uncultured Pseudomonadales bacterium
CAATTGAACTGGAGCTTGTTCATGGAAAATTACCCGCTTGCAGATGTACGCGTTCTAGATTTATCACGAGTCCTGGCAGGGCCTTTTGCCGGGCGCATGTTGTCAGACCTCGGGGCGGACGTGGTTAAGGTCGAGCCGCCAGATCAAGATGTAACCCGTCGTTGGGGGAAAATGATTGGCGGTATCTCAGGCTATTTTCACCAGCAAAATGCCGGCAAGAAAAACATTTCTATTAACCTCAAGCATCCAGAAGCTACAGACCTACTAAAATCGTTAGCATCGAAAGCAGATATCCTTATTGAGAATTTTCGCCCCGGCGTGATGGACAAACTTGGCATTGGCTGGGAAGTACTTCACAAACACAATCCAGCTCTGATCATGTTGTCTATATCCGGTTTTGGCCAGGGTGGCCCTGAATCTGGTAGAGCAGCCTACGCGCCTATTATTCATGCAGAAACCGGTAGCATCCATCGTCAGGCAATCAAAAGCGAGGCAAAACCTGTCGAAATGTGCATGTCTTTCGCTGATACAAATGCAGGATTACATGGACTGGTAGGTGTTCTTGCAGCCCTTCACCACCGCACAATAACGGGAATCGGCCAGCATATTGATATTGCGATGGTTGATGCCATGATCGCGACTGACGACCAGACACATGCGCATCTTGAAAACATGGTTGTTGAAACAAGCGCAAGTGAAGTATGGGATGCAACGGGTGGCCCGATTATGGTCGCTGGTGACTTTAGGCACATATGGCGCTCGGTCTCCGAAAAACTAAATCTCGCGGATCCAACACCGGAAGGTGCAGAACTGGATGAAAAAATACGCTGCCGACGAAATGCGTTTCAGACATTCCTGCTTAGCCACAAGGATCGACAAGGACTCATTGCAGACCTTGATAAGGCAAATCTCGCCTGGGGCGGCGTTTATAACACCGATGAATATCTGGATCAGTCGATAACCCTGAAACATCGGAATAGCATCCTCAAGGTAGATGATCGCGCGGGTGGCGCACGCCCTACCTTTCAGAGCCCATATCGGTTCTCAGGCGCGGAAAGCGGCGTGCGCGGAGGTAGTGCAAGGCTGGGAGAAAACAACGCTGAAGTGCTGGGCAACTGGCTAGATATGGACAGTAGCCGCATCGATTCGCTCGCCGCCTCCGGGGTTATTACATCCGACGCACACTAGTATCGGTTGAAAATCTAGACTGGTTTGATGGCGCCACTAGCGAGGTTGCTCCATCTGACCAAAACCACCAACAACAACCATGGCCTGGATGCCATGCCCCTTGTCATCTTCAAGATGAATTTCGAATGATTTCCCTTCCTCTAATGCGCCACGCAGGCCCATTAACATGATGTGCTTACTACCCGGCTCAAGCACCACCACACCCTCTGCCGGGACAATCATGGGCGCAACTTCTCGCATCCGCATCATGCCATCAACTTCAACTGTCTGATGAAACTCTGCCAATTTAGCAACCCCGGTCTCAACAACCGTGATCTTGATCGGTTCACTACCCGTGTTGACCAATTTGCCATAAACAGCGCCCATCGGTGACCCTGGCGGTGTCGCTCGCGCCCAGGCATTTTCGACGATGAGATCCGCGAACGCGCTAGTGCTCGTCGTAAGTGCGCAGATGCAAAGCAGGGCTAGCCTGGCTTTGTACTTAATAAACATCTTCAATTCCTTTAAACCGCTTTCCATGGAGTATAACAGCACACCTTAGAAGGAGATGAGCAGATACGCAGGATCACGACAACAGGATTGTATTGATGAATTAAAGGTTGACATGCAACCATTTGGTTGCATAATTGGTCTTATGGATATGGTATTTAAAGCCCTCGCAGATAGCACCAGACGCCATTTACTGGATACCCTGCGAGAAGAAGACGGCCTCACCCTTGCAGCGCTCTGCAGCGAGCTGGACATGAGCAGGCAAGCTGTAAGCAAACACCTGGCAATTCTTGAACAAGCCCAACTTGTAATCTGCGTTCAGAAAGGCCGAAGTAAACACCATTACCTGAATCCCGTTCCACTACAAGAAATCGTCCACCGTTGGGTAGGCGAGTTTCGACAATCAAATGCAAATGCTCTGCTCAACCTAAAACAAGCGCTGGAGGAAGACCATGAATAACCAGACTCACGTTACTGTTATCTATATCAATGCACCCATTTCCTCTGTTTGGCGCGGCCTTACTTCCGCAGAATTTACCCGACAGTATTTTCACGCCACAGATATCGAATCGGATTGGAAACCTGGTTCGCAAGTGACATTCTTTAATCAGGACAGAAGTGTCGCTGTCGAAGGTACGGTGATTGAATCCCTGCCACCACACAAACTCAGCTATACATGGCATGTCAGATATAATGAAGCAGCGAGTGCTGAGCTTCCTAGTCAAGTGACCTTTGAGCTAGAAACAATTTCTGATGCTACAAAACTGACCCTGCGACACGACCATTTCCCTGACAAGAGCGTGGTATTCCCGCAAATCGAGGAAGGTTGGATTGCCATTCTCTCTAATCTCAAGACCTTGTTAGAAACGAATCAGGTCATGGCAATTTCTTAGCCATGACCCAGGTTCGGGCCTATGAGCTAGCTGGACTCAGACTTAAGTTACTTGTCTCATTGAATGCCAGTTGGTAGCTTTGCTCTATGGACGCAAATCAAAATTTTTACCACCAATGCGAGCAGCAGTTTGACCTGGGCAAGCGCTTTCTTATCGCCCCCCAGGTTGGCAAGGCATATAGCTACGGCGATCTTGCAAGCGCGTCTCGTCGCAATGCTAATTACCTGAAAGGTCTAGGTCTGGTTAAGGGAGAGCGGGTTATGGTACAGGTTACCAAAACACCCCAGAATATCTTCTGGTACTTCGCTTGCTTGCGACTTGGCCTGATATACTTGCCACTCAATACTGCTTACACGGCAGAGGAAGTCAGCTACTTCGTTGACAATGCTAAGCCCTCGCTAGTGATTTGTGACCCGGAATTACAATCGAACTTCACAACTGCTAACTGTCCCATCAGAACCCTCGATAAGTCAGGCAACTTTTCTGACCCAATCGGTGAGTGTGAACAACTCGATACAGTCCACTGTAGCGCCGATGACATCGCGGTCATCCTTTACACCTCGGGCACCACCGGCAAACCAAAAGGTGCAATGATTTCCCACGGCAATCTTTACACCAATGCCACGGCACTGATCGACGCATGGGAATTTTCTCACAATGACGTCTTGCTCCACGCACTACCCATTTTTCATATTCATGGCCTATTTGTCGCAACCCATTTACCTGTGTTGTCAGGTGCTGCAATCATTTTCTTACCAGCCTTTGATCCAGCGCTGGTAAATGCACACTTACCAGCAGCAACCGTTTATATGGGGGTACCAACCAACTATGTGCGATTGCTGGCGACTGAAGATTTCAATCACAAAACCTGCCAGTCAATGCGCCTGTTTACTTCAGGCTCAGCGCCACTGCTGCCACAGACATTCGCTGCCATGGCAGAGCAAACCGGCCACAGTATCGTTGAACGTTATGGCATGACTGAAACCGGCATGAATACGAGTAACCCAGTCCACGGAGAGCGTAAAGCTGGTACCGTTGGTCCACCACTCGCCGGTGTAAGCGTGAAGATTGTTGATGATCAGGGCCTGCCGGTCCACACAGATGAGCCCGGCAATTTGCTCGTCAAAGGCGACAATGTATTTAAGGGATACTGGCAAATGCCGGAAAAGACACAACAAGAATTCACCGCTGATGGTTTCTTTAAAACTGGTGATATCGCTTCTATTGATGCAGACGGCTATGTCTCAATTATTGGCCGGGATAAAGACATGATTATCAGTGGTGGCCTCAATGTTTACCCAAAAGAAATTGAAAATGTGATTGATCGACTTGATAGCGTCATCGAATCCGCAGTTATCGGTATACCGGATGCAGATTTTGGTGAGGCAGTGGTGGCTGTCATTGTTGCTCGGGACAGTGAATCAAAAGACGGGGCCTATATCCGGGATCAATTAAAGGAAGTACTTGCCAATTTTAAGGTCCCAAAAAACGTATTTTTTGTCGATCAACTACCACGCAATACCATGGGTAAGGTGCAAAAAAATATTTTGCGTCAGAACTACGCCTCGTAAGGCGTAATCAAACAAAATCTTTGTTAGACTGCAGCCCTCTTTAGCCAGCCGCCTAATACAAAGATGTGTGCCTTATGACGAGTGCCCCATGATTAGACTTGGCATTCTAGCTTCTCACCGGGGAACCAACTTCCAGGCAATTATTGATGCCTGTCAGGCCAAAAAAATCAACGCCCAGCCGGTAGTCGCAATTAGCAACAATAGCGATGCAGAAGCGCTGACCAGAGCAACTGCTGCTGGCATTACCGCTGTTCATCTATCCAGTAAAACTCATCCTGATCCTCAATCACTGGATGAAGCCATCGCGTCAACCTTGCAAGCTCATGGTGTCGATCTGGTCGTGACTGCCGGGTATATGAAGAAGCTAGGGCCAGTTACCCTTCGTACCTTTAAGAATAAAATCGTCAATGTTCACCCTTCACTATTGCCGCAATTCGGCGGCAAGGGCATGTATGGCCTAAATGTCCATACTGCCGTAATCGCCAGCGGTGCTAGAGAAACCGGCATAACCATCCACTGGGTGGATGAGAACTATGATACCGGGGCCATCATCGCTCAGAAAACGATTCCCGTACTACCGGACGACGTACCTGAATCACTAGCAAAGCGAGTCCTTGGCTTTGAACACCAGCTTTTGATTGAAACTCTTAGCCTATTAACGGAGCAGCAAGATGAAAACTAACCCTCGTGCCCCCATCGCCCTTATGTGTTGTGAATCAGGGCGACGATTCGCTGAGCAGGTTGCTGAACATATAGGCCAACCACTTATTCCAACGGAAGAAACCTGGTTTGCATGCGGCGAAGGTAAGATGGAAATCGGTGCCAATGTTCGGGGCCACGATGTTTATATATTCCAGTCCACAGCAGGACCCCAGGATGAACGATCAATCTATGAACGATTTGTGATGCTTCTTCATGCGGTCGAGGCTGCAGCTCTCTCGGATGCACAGTATGTGACAGCAATTACCCCCTACTATCCCGGTGCCAGACAAGACAAACGTAAAGGACGCACAAGGGAAGGTATCACTGCTGGACTCTTTGCTCGCATGCTACAAAGTGCCGGCGCCGATCGCGTAGTGAGTGTGGAAATTCACAATGATGCAATTGCCGGTATGTTCAACCCCTTATTTACCCACCTCGAAAATGTCTTTCTAACCAGACACCTGGTGGAATGGCTTCGCGAACATAACCTTGTTGGTGATGTCGTCGTTTCACCTGACGTCGGCTATCTGGAGCGAGCCCGGGCTTACGCGGAAGAATTACAAGCTGATCTCGCTGCACTCTCTAAAGAACGTGACTATTCAAAGCCGAATCAAGTATTTCGCTCAACGCTTATTGGTGAAGTTGCGAATCAGAATGTATTACTTGTGGATGACATCGTGGACTCAGCCGGGTCCGTGGTTGCAGCTATTGATGAGCTTAAAGATCGCGGTGCGCTCAATATCACCGTGGCCTGCGTTCACCCATTGATGTCTGGACCAGCCTGGGAGCGTCTGGAGAAAACCAGGGCGCGGGCAGTTGAAGAAGGCTGGGAATTTAACTTCGTTGGTACATCCACAGTCGAGCACAGTAACCCGCCAGACTGGTATCACACCTTCAATATTGAAAAGCTAATGGGCACAATCATCCAGAAAATTAACTCTCGTGGCAGTGTTACCCAGGTACAGCAGGACAGGGAATAGCCTTGACATCAGGCCGTAATTCCTGAATCCTTGCGCCCATGAAGGCAATACTATACAACCAACAGCCTGGCTGTACCGGCTACACGTCCGTAGAAGATGTGTTGAATATTATAATTATTATTCCGCCTATGCCGGTGGGTTGAGCCTGTTTGAACGACAGAAAAACCCGCCAAAAGGCGGGTTTTTTGTTTCCGGCGAAAGGCCTCTTAGCAACAACGATGCAGCATCGCTTAGCATGACTAAATTAGCCTTGTTGTGATGACTAAACAAAATCTAGTTAACGAGAATAACCGTGTCCAACCAATCTGATCCATCAAATGAAGCCTTTTCCTTTGTAGCAGGGGAACACAAGGTATTGTCCTATTGGAAAGAAAACGACATTTTCCAAAAGTCCCTACAACAAACTGAAAACTGCGAGCCCTATATTTTTTACGATGGTCCTCCCTTTGCGACTGGACTCCCCCACCATGGGCATCTCGTCGGTTCTATTTTGAAAGATGCCGTACCTAGATACTTCACCATGAAGGGCAACTATGTCCAGCGTCGGTTTGGCTGGGATTGCCACGGATTGCCCATTGAGCATGAGATCGACAAGTCTCTTGGTATGTCCTCACAAGAAGCGGTAGAGAAGCTCGGCATCAAGGGTTACAACGACGAATGTCGCGGTATCGTGCAGCGCTATACAGCTGAATGGGAATCTACGATTTCCCGTATTGGTCGCTGGGTGGACTTTGAAAATGACTACAAGACCATGGAACCCTGGTACATGGAGTCAGTCTGGTGGGTCGTCAAACAATTATGGGAAAAAGACCTGATTTATCGCGGTGAAAAGGTCGTCCCTTTTTCAACGGCGCTTGGCACCGTACTCTCCAACTTTGAAGCAGGTTCAAACTATCAGGATGTTCAGGACCCTGCTGTCACCGTACTCTTCAAACTTCTCGAAGAGGACGCCTATGTCGCAGCATGGACAACCACCCCCTGGACCCTACCATCCAACCTGGCACTTTGTGTCGGGGCAGATATAGATTACGTCAAAGTCCACGATAAAGAGCAGGGTATTGATATATACCTCGCCAGAGAACGACTAGAAGCCGTTGGAAAAGGCAAGCAGCTAGAAGTCATAGCGGAGCTAAAAGGAAGCGAACTTGTTGGGCTAGGCTATCAACCTCTATTTGATTACTTTGCTGATCTACGAGAAAAAGGCGCATTCCAAATTCTGAGTGACGATTACGTAACTACCGATAGCGGTACTGGCGTCGTCCACCAGGCACCTGCTTTTGGTGAGGATGACTTCCGGGTCATGAAACAGGCAAAAATCGACGCAATTGTTTGTCCTATAGATATGTCAGGCAAGTTTACTAGTGAAGTCTCAGACTTTGAGGGCCTCCATGTAAAATCCGCAGACAAGCCTATTATGGCGCACCTGAAATCTAAGGGACTACTATACAAACAGGAGGTAATTGTTCACAGCTATCCTTTCTGTCCACGCTCAGATACACCAATCATTTATCGAACCATCGATTCCTGGTATGTAAAAGTTGAACAAATGCGGGACAGGCTGCAAGCCTCAAACCAGAATATCAACTGGGTGCCAGAGCATATCCAGGCTGGCAGAATGGGCAAATGGTTAGAAGGCGCAATTGACTGGGCAATCTCAAGAAACCGCTATTGGGGTACACCAATCCCAATTTGGATCAACGACGAAACTGGCAGTCGAATATGCATAGGCTCAATCGAGGAGTTAGCAAACTATACTGGCGTTACCGTCAATGATTTGCACCGCGAAAATGTGGACGAGCTCACCTTTCAACTTGAAGGAGAA
>CBDUKY010000137.1:0-7628 GCA_965367925.1 uncultured Pseudomonadales bacterium
CATCCGGTAGCTGCCATTTAGCAAAGATCTCTGCACAGTGACTCAAGATAAGATCTTTAGTCACATTTGCGCCTTCAACTAGTATGACCAGTGCCACAGGACGTTCATCCCACTTGGGATGAGGATGTGCAACAACCGCAGCCTGGGCAACACCATCGAGAGAGACAATATGGTTTTCCAGATCCACCGATGAAATCCATTCGCCGCCTGACTTGATCAGGTCCTTGGAGCGGTCGGCGATAATCAGATATTGCTCAGGGTCAATTTTTGCAACGTCTCCTGTGACCAACCAACCGTCATGGAATTTTTCAGGTTGTGGGTCATTGTAATATTCAGAGGCAATCCATGGTCCGCGGATCAAAAGCTCACCGACAGTTTCGCCGTCGTGAGGGAGCGGGTTCCAGTTTTCGTCGAATATCTCAATTTCCAAACCAGGCATTAACAAACCTGCCTTGGCGATGTTTTCGAACTGCTGATCTTCACTTAGTTTGATGTGAGATCGTTTCGCGACCTTACGTGACAGGGTGCCAAGTGGGTTTGTTTCTGTCATTCCCCAGCCTTGCACCATTTCAACGTTTAGCACTTCCCAGTACCAGCGCATCAGTGACACAGGTGGTGCTGAACCACCGCAGGTGAGACGGGTCAGCTTACTTAGATCCAGATCTTTACCTGCATCTGATTCGAGTATCGATTTCACACCTTGCCAGATAGTTGGTACACCGGCAGAGATCGTGACTTCCTCATCGACCATGAGTTGTAACAATCGATCAGGTGTCATGTACTTGTGGGGTAAGACTTGCTTGCAACCCAGCATGGAAGCAGCAAAGGGTAAGCCCCAGCCCATGGCATGGAACATAGGTACGATGCCACACAAAGAATCTAGTGCAGACAAGGACATGCTGTCTGTCATCGCCTGGGTAATCGTGTGCAGATAGGTAGAACGGTTGGTGTACATCACACCTTTAGGTTTGCCTGTGGTACCACTGGTGTAGCAGAGCCCCATGGGTGATGTTTCGTCGATTTCTGGCCAGTCATATTCTGTGGACTTACCGTCGATGAAATCCTCGTATTCGACACAATTTTCAAAGCTTGATTCGCCGCCTTCACCGTGACGACAGATGACAATCAGTTCCACCGTTGGGATTTTACCCATCAATGGTTCGAGTAGAGGCAGTAGATCCTCGTCGGCAAATATCACCCGGTCTTCCGCGTGATTAATAATATATTCAAGATCCGTCGGTGAAAGACGGATATTCAGGGTGTGTAGTACCGCACCCATAGAAGGTACAGCTTGATACAACTCCAGGTGGCGGTAGTTGTTCCACATAAAGCTAGCAACCCGGTCACCAACCTTGATGCCGTGATCTTTCAAGGCGTGGGCTACCTGATTGGCATGATCCCAGGTTGTTTTCAGGGTTTGGCGGTGAGTGCCGTTTTCCTGCATGGTGACGACTTCTTCGTTCGGGTCCAACTGGGCACCTCGACCGAGAATTCGGGACATCAGTAATGGGGTATTTTGCATTGTCATTATTAGCACTCCAGTGTCTCAAACGCGCCGCATAGGATAGCGAATTTGTGCGCCAGATACTATTGGCAACCTTTGAGAGCTCAAAAGCATCAAATTCACGTGATCTTTAGCCCTGGTTCAGCTTGATTTATGTAGGATGGATTTGATTTGCTTTGATCTGCTGGATCAAGCACTATCGAGGACGCACCACGAGTGCGAGGTTTGAGGGGAGTTTTAGAGATTTATGTCAGAAGTTACTTCGGCGCCATTGTCCGGCGCCAGCGACCATAGGCTAGGTTGGTCGACGATATTCGCCTATGGCGCACCTGGTGTGGGTGCCGGGTATATGTATCTCCTCCTGAGCCTATACATCATGAAATTTTCTACCGATGTGTTGCTTATCGCACCTGCGATTATGGGCACAATCTTTGGGGTGTCGAGAATCTGGGACGCGGTTTCAGATCCCCTGGTTGGCTATCTCAGTGATAGAACAAAACATTCAATTGGCCGGCGGCGGCTGTGGCTGCTAATCAGTATTGTGCCGGTTTCCGCTTTGTTTATTATGGTTTTCTCACCACCAGAGTCCCTCGAAGGTTATCAACTCGTGGCCTGGATGGCAGTCGGTGTGATCGGTTTTTATTCCGCCATGACGATTTTTATCGTCCCCCACATGTCTCTTGGGCCAGAACTGACGCCGAACTACCATGAACGAAGCCGACTGTATGGTTTGCGCCACGCCGCTTTTACCCTGGGTTCGATCCTTGCCCTTGGCAGCATGTATCTATTACTAATTGAAGAGCGCCAGGGTGCCTCGGAGGTACGTTCGCTTGCGTTTCAATTGAGTATGATCGCCGCGGCAATTACGGGTGGTCTTATTCTTTATGCGGTTGTAAATCTTCGCGAACGGCAGGACTTTCAAGGCCGGGTTAATGAAAGCCCATTTGGTGCTTTTAAAGATGTCTGGCAGAACAAACATGCACGGATGGTACTGATTGTTACCTTTATTGAATATATTGGCAGCTCGGTTATTGGACTTCTGACCTTGTATGTTGCCCAGTATGTGGTTGGTAGACCTGATCTCGCGGTGGTCATCATCTTGACCTATATGGTGCCGTCGACCATCACTGTGCCCTTGTGGATACCGCTCTCTAAACGCTTTGGCAAGATACGCATGTGGATCTTTTCCATGTGCCTTACGGGTGCGTCCTTTGGGGTCATGTTCCTATTGCCATTCATTGGTATGGAAGAGCGCACCTTGCTAATTTTTGTTGCAGCAGCTTTTGCGGGCACTGCAGCTGGTTGTGGCGGTACTATCGCGCCTTCCATTCAAAGCGACATCATTGACTATGATGAATATATTACCGGTGAGCGCAAGGAAGGTTCCTACTTCGCCGCATTTAACTTCGTTCAAAAAAGCGCAGTCGGTGTGATGATTTTGATTACCGGCTATGTACTGCAATTTACAGGCTTTGTTCCCAATGAAGAGCAGACCATGTTGGTTCAGGTCTGGATGGTAGGCTTGTATGGTCTGTTGCCATTGGTTGCCTATCTTATTGGTGCCTTGATGTTTAGAAAATTCTCTCTGGATGAAGCAGAGCACACCAAGATGCGTGCAGAACTTGGTAGACGGGCAGCTATCGCCGCGGAAGAATAATAGCTAATTGCTGGGACCTGAGTAGCAGTTCACCTGCCTGGTTCCAGATATAACCATCTTCAATTAGAAATCCGTCAGATGCATTCTGGGTTTCGAACATAACCAGTACAAACTCATCGTTTACCTCGTCTGTGGTTGGTCCAACAAAGTGCACGGTATGATCGATAGTCGGTGCGTGAACCTCATCACTCACTCTGGCCATCAATGATGGATACCAGGAATCTGATATGGCGAGCAGTGCTAGTTCATCGAAGGCACGCTGCTGTTTAAATCTGACCCAACCTCCAACTTGCGCCTTGTCTTGAACGTTAGGGAACAAAGGGCCAATGGCAATTCGCTGCTCGTATTTATCTCTAAATGGCGCATGTAGCGCCATACCCTTTTTCATACGCAGGTTTTCTGGTGTTGCCTCTGGTGCGGCAACCTGTGGCATTTGTATGTCATTGAACTGAAGTTGCGGTCTCGCATTGGCCATTGAGGCAATGGCAACGGCAATCGTCTTGTCCTTTTGACATAACCTCACGGTGGCCGATGAAACCGTTCTACCAAGTTTTTCGACATTAAGCTCAAGTTGGGCAGGGCCTGCAACGGAAGGTGATAAAAAGTGGCAGGTAAACGATCTCGTTGATAGGCCAGGAATGCCAGTCTTAATAGCATTTAACAAGATAGCGGCAATATAGCCACCATTCGGACCAACATTGATTTGCCAGCTATCGGAGATTTGTACCTCAAAGGTGTTGTCTCCGTTAGGTGTCAGGGCAATGTCTAGATCAAACTGATTCATTGGCGCTTTGCCTGGCTAGTCTATTCAGGTTTCGATGATGATAAACCGATTCGCTGGTGAAAATAATCAAAGCAAGCCAAATACAAGCAAAGGTCACAATGCGGTCGATAGCAAAAGGTTCATTAAACAGGACCACGGCGACAAGCAATGACAGGCTTGGTGCAATATATTGGAACATACCTGCTGCGGTTAAGGATAGCCGCGTTACAGCGGCGGCAAAACAAAGCAGCGGGAATGAGGTAACGAAGCCCGCGCCAATAAGAAGTAAATCGGTTTGTCGATCAACGGCAAGGAATTTCATGTCACCAGTCTGGTAGAGCCACACTAATCCGCCGAGTGCGAAGGGCAAAATCATCAGCGTCTCGAGGGCCAGGCCAGCAACTGATGGTAGGTTCAAATTTTTCCTGATAAGGCCATAGAAGCCAAAGCTAAACGCCAGGGTCAGCGCAATCCAGGGTATTGCACCAAAGAAAACCAACTGGAAAATTATCCCGGCAGAAGTGATAGCAATTGCGATCCATTGCAAAGGGCGCAGCCGTTCACCAAGAAATATCATGCCAAGAAATACGCTTACTAACGGATTAATAAAGTAGCCAAGACTGGTTTCGACAATATTGCTATTGACGATAGCGAAGATATAGATCAGCCAATTAACAGCAAGTAGGCTGGCACTAACAAACAACAGGGCGAGTTTTTTTCGCGGAATCCGTAGTGCGGCAAGTTGCCCTGTGTAGGCAAGAATGATGAATAGCAGCACCACAGACCAGATAACACGCTGGATAAGAATTTCAATGGCTGTTACATGAGACAACCATTTGAAATAGATAGGTACCACACCCCAGAACATGTAGGCGCTTAACGCAAAGTAAGCGCCGTGTTTAGTCCTCTGGTCGAACACCTCTAGAGTCGATCGACAGCTTGCTGGGCGAGGGTAAGTGACGCATCAATGCGAGTTTTCAATCCCACAAGGTCAACACCTTCGGTGCTTTTTTGCCCGGCCATGTAGCGTCCGTAAACACCGTGCACAATCGCAGCGGTTTTCCAGCGGTTAAAGCCAAGGTAGAAGTCTAGTTTGGAAATGTCCCGACCTGTACGTTCTGCATAGCGTTCTGCCAATGCCATACGATCCGGGAAGCCAGGGGGGGCGGTTGCCGCTTCCGGTGACTGTTCAACCGCATCTCTTGGGTCTGCAAACTGGTTTAACGCATAGGCGAGATCAGCTAGTGGGTCGCCAAGGGTTGAGATTTCCCAGTCGACCACGGCGGCAATCTTGCAATCGGCACCAACCAGACAGTTGTGAAAACCATAGTCCCCGTGAACCACCCGTGCCATCCCCTGGTCTGGCATATTATCGAGAAAATACTGCTGCAGTTCATGGGCTCTTGGGTCGTCATACTCGGCGGATTCTATAGATGAAGTCCAGGATCGATACCAGGTTTTCAGCTGCCTACCGACATAGTTTTCTTTCTTGCCAAGATCACCGAGGCCAATTTCGTCCGGGTCCAGGGAATGTAAATCTGCCAGCACATCGATAAATGAATGACACATCATGGCACGTTTGTCTTCAGGCACCAGGCTGTTGGTATCAGCAGCAGAATAGAGTGGCTTGCCATCAATTAGCCCCATTACATAAAACCAGGCGCCGGTAACATCTGGGCTTTCACAAAAGCCATAAGCATGGGGTACAGGGACGGAGGTTGGGCCAAGGGCCGATATCAATGCCCATTCACGGCTCATATCATGGGCTTTAGGGAGTAGTTCACCCTGTGGCGGGCGGCGAATAACCGTGGCCTTACCTTTGGCATCATCGAGCCTGTAGGTCAGGTTCGAGTGCCCACCTTCGAGACGCGTCCATTTAAAAGGTGGAGTAAGTTCTGGGATATTCTCCTTGATCCAGGCTTCAACCGCAGGTACCTGGTAGCCCTCAGGGCTTGCTTGATCATTCATGGTGACAACACTATTTTGGAAAATGTGTACTTATAGGTGGATTGCCATTGAATGTCGAGTCCCAGCGCCAGATCAAGTTCAATCCGCCTTGCTTCGAAGCAGGTAGTAGAGCAGTAAACCAGCCCCTGCTGAGATCAGTGTGAGACTGTAAGCAAGGGGTTCATCGCCGCTCAGGTCGGTAAAATGGATGACCGCCAGGGACAGACCAATAGCAACGGTAACAATGCCCCATTTCAGGTTGGCATTGATATCCTCCGCGCGATTTTCTAAAAATAATTTTTCAATCACCTCACCAGTGACGTGATTAGCGACCATTTCCCGACGTACGCGATTGTCAGAGATGATCCGGACCACATAGGCCATTGACCCAAACAAAGAAAGGAAGAGGGTAATTGGAATAAGGTTTTCCATTTTTATTGTTCCATAATAAGTGATTATTTGATTGGATGCGGCGAGTCCCATACCGGTTGCAATTTATTGGGTATTTTATTGCTAATACTAGATGCAACCCAAACGTGTTTGCAGGCGTCATATTGCTATGACTGAGAGGGAGGAGACAGAGGCAGAGCTGATTGAGCAGGTATTAAAGGGTCGGGACGATGCTTTTCAGGTACTTATTGAGCGGTATGAAAATCTAGTCTGGCAGCTCATGCTGCGCATGATTCCAACGGAACAGGACAGAGAAGAGGTGGCCCAGGATATCTTTCTCAAGGTCTATTTTAATCTGAGCAAATTCCGCTTCGATAGCAAGTTTTCGACCTGGCTTTATACCATCGCTTATCGCACTGCCTTATCGTTCTTAAGAAAGCAGCGTATGGATACTGAACCTATTGCTGAGGTGCACCATGAAGCGGTGGAATTGACCGATGTTGAGCAGAGGATTGCGCGCTTTCTGACAGATGAAATAGGCAAGCTTGGTCTCGATGAAAGAACCACAATCACCTTGTTTCATTATCAGGGCTGTACCCTGGAGGAAATCGCACAGATCACCCAGAAGCCCGTCGGGACCCTTAAAAACTCACTATTTCGGGTAAGAAAAAAACTTAAAGAAAAACTAGAATCAGAATTTGGTCCAGGTATGGACAAGGTATTGGTATGAAAGATCGTGATGAAGAAATCCAGGCCTGGCTTGACGAGGAAGTTGATGTCGAGCAGGCACACTTTGAATCCTCGACCCTAAATGCCTACCAGCAGCTCTATCGTCATCTGGGGCAGGGTGCTGGTGCGCCGGTCGGCTTCTCTGAGCGGATAATGACCCGGATCATCTCTGCCAAGCTAGCGCTAGCGGAGCGCGAAATATACCGCGCCGGCATAGCAACATGTGCCTTGTTTATCTTCATTGCGAGCCTGGGGACTTTCGGTCTGGTTCAGATGGGCTGGTTGTCCGGTGCCATTTTTGCGAGCTGGATAGAAGTGGTGACAAGGCTTCCTTCAGGACAACTGTCTGTTCTGCTGCTGTCCATTGTGTGTGTCTCACTTGTCGATAATCTACTTGCGGATCATAAGGCAGCCTCATTGCCTGACCAATCCACTTGAAGTGGCAGCATTGAAACTCGGTCGTTAACAACCGCATAATGGGGGTAAGGGGTCGATTCTGGCCCGATTCATCCTGAGGTTGTTACGTGGTAGATAATATGTCGAAGCGGGGCTTTGATCCGCTGACTTATAAATTTGTAGAACAGGCACCTGGACCTGGCGAACTGACTGAAGTTGCTGACGGTATTTTTTGGATTCGT
>CBDUKY010000138.1:0-7605 GCA_965367925.1 uncultured Pseudomonadales bacterium
CATCAACTCAATCTTAATACTGTTTTCTGGCAGCTTAAACTTCTGTTCTAACAATCCAAGGTAGGTGGCCAGGACATCAACCTGGGTTGTGGAGATAACCTTAGGCAAGGTCACACAAAAATGTGCGGGTAATTTGCCTGCCACATCAACGAGCCTGGTAACAAACAGGTCAAGGGTTCGGAGCGCCCGTTGTTTCGCTTCTTCGGTCAGAGACTTAATCCGAATACCGACAAATGCCGGTAGACTGCCTGCCGCTAGCCCCTCAGCCATGGCATCGGCGGCGGCAATGGCATGACCGTCTTCTTCCTCATCGCTTCTTGCGCCATATCCATCTTCAAAATCCGCTCGATGATCCTCAATGGGTTCACTGCGAAGCTTTTCATTTACCCGCTCAAAGACGGTTTTGGCGAGCCAGGTAGGTGAACCAAACAGGGTTTCATCTGTCGTCTTCAACGCCTTTACATCAGCGATTGATAACGCAGCGGCCAACTCTGTGTAGTCAGCGGCATAGCGTTCAAAGTGTTGTCTCGCCAGCTGGCCAAGTTTGTTTGCTGCCCCTGGTTTATAGAGGTTTGCCCCACCGTAGACAGTATGGACTGGTTGCCGGTCAGGACCGGGCCCAGGAAACCGGGCGGCAAACTGCGCATTGCTTTCAGACAAGCGTGCTAGCAAGGGTGATAAGGATGCTGGATCAATACTGGTTTGACGTGTCGACAAGGTTTTACTTCTCAAAACAGAAAGCACCAATAGTATCGAATCATGGCTTGACCTACATCATGCAAATTTCCGTCTGATCCGGTATCGTGCGCTGCAATTGAAATGAAATAGGTGTTGCTGCGTCCCGGCAGCTAAACACAATAGAAACCAGGCGAGTGTCATGAGCGAAAGCATCAGCATAGATCCCGTTAAAAACTACTTTTTTGACCTACAAACTCAGATTTGTGATGCCTTGAGTGCGGTAGATGGTAAAGAAACCTTCAGTATCGAAGATATCCATCAAGACAATGGTGCCCACTCACGCCCGCGCGTCATCGATCAAGGCAAGCATATTGAACGAGGTGCCGTACAATTTAGCTATAGCATTGGTGACAAGCTACCGCCTGCTGCAAGTGAGCGAAATCCACAACTTGCTGGCAAGGGTTTCCAGGCAGCGGCTATCTCCATGATCATGCATCCACAAAACCCCTATGTGCCGACCTTCCACGCGAACCTACGGTTCTTTATTGTTGATCAGAGCTTCTGGTATTTCGGTGGCGGGTTTGATTTAACGCCCTACTATCCCTTCAAAGAAGATGTCATCCACTGGCACCAGACGGCTAAAGCAGCCTGTGATCCCTTCGGTGCTGATGTCTATCCACGGCTTAAAAAATGGTGTGACGAATACTTCTATCTCAGCCACCGCCAGGAAGCGCGAGGTGTAGGTGGTGTATTTTTTGATGATTGGACCGAAGGTGGCTTCGATACCAGCTTCGATTTTGTTAAAAGTATCGGTGACGCTATCTTACCTGCCTACTTACCAATTCTTGAAAAGCGTAAAGACACGCCCTTTGGCGAACGAGAAGAAGAATTTTTGCTCTATCGTCGTGGCCGCTATGCGGAATTTAATCTCGCCATTGACCGGGGCACCCGTTACGGTATTCAGTCAGGCAGACGCATCGAATCCGTGTTGGCCTCCATGCCACCCAGAGCAATCTGGAAGTACAACTGGCAGCCAGAAGCTGGAACGCCAGAAGCAAGTCTTTATGAAGACTTTCTTCCGGCGCAAGATTGGATCTAGTGAGCTGCCGCGTAGGCTTCGACTTCTTGCCAGACACGCATCAGATTGCCACCCAGGATTTTCTCAATATCCGATTCTGAATAGCCACGTGCTAGCAGACCATCGATGAAGTTTGGATAGTCACTTACATCCTTAAAACCAATAGGCAAGGAGTCACCGACACCATCGAAATCGGTACCAATACCAACATGATCGATACCTGCAACTTCAACCACATGATCAATATGGTCTAGTACATCATCCATGGTGGCATATTCCAGGGGATGTTCTGAGTAGATCTTTTTCATGGCTTCAGTCGCGGCTTCTGTACCCCGCTCAATGCCATTTTCCTCTGCATATTGTTTGAGGATTTCTGTCCGGCGGCTACTACTCTCCCTGGATTTCATGCTGATAAAGGTCGAACCAATATTGAGTTGCATAACGCCGCCATTATTCGCAAGCGCCTTCAACATATCGTCATTCATATTGCGTTCGAAGCCCGGCACAAAATGTCTCGCTGATGAGTGTGAGGCAATCACAGGTGCTTTGGAGAGTGCAATAACATCGTAGAATGCAGCATCTGAAATATGAGAAACATCGACCATGACACCGATATCGTTCATGGCAGGAATGAGGGTCTTACCAAACTCACTTAACCCTCCCCAGCGTTTGTTCTCATCATAAGAAGAATCAGAGATATGGTTGCTCTTGGAATGGGCAAGCGTGATGTAACGAATACCCCGGTCATAAAAATGCTGTAGATTTTTTAGATCACCGGCAATTGGTCCACCATTTTCCATGCCGAAGGCAAGAGAAATTTTCTTTTCTTCAAACTGTTTCCTGACATCGTTCGTGTTATGAGCCAGCGCAAACTTGTCGGGATGTGCTGTGACAATCCCTTCCACAAGGTCAATTAACTCGTTAGCAAGATCATAGGCGCCACCTTCTTCATCAACCGAGGCTGGAATGTAGATCGACATAAAGGGGACATTCAGACCACCTTCAACGGCTCTTGGATAATCAAACTGACCTGATTCAGTGGCTTCACCAACGTCTTCAGGGTGACGCTTTAAGCGGTAAGGCACATCAATATGAGTATCTACAATCAGATATTTATCCGCTAGCAGCTTCCCTCGGGTCACGACTTTTGTTAATTCCATGTCATGAGCTTGATCTTGCGCGGTGGGTTCCACTACTTCAGTGGTGGGCGTTGGGGCCTTATCCGAGCAGCCAACCAGCGCTAGAAATATCAATCCTGATAATAGTCCTGAAAAACGCATTTACCTGTTCCTGAATGATTGTTCAGCCCAATACTGACAGAGAAGCTGGCCAGCCGAAATATTTTTTTCCGCTGGCCAGGACAATATTCGACTTTCCAGTTTGAAACCCAATGGCCATTAAACGTAAAGTAGCGGCCTGAATTTAGCGTTGGAAGATCACTTGCAAAGTAAGTTACCCCATGTGGGCACAACCATCTTTACGACCATGTCTGCAATGGCGCAAACCCATGGTGCAATCAACCTGTCCCAGGGTTACCCAGACTTTTCTCCACCCCAGGCATTGTACCCACCCATGACAGGCATCCCAGAGCTACGAGAACAGATTGCACTAAAAGTTGCTGATCTGTACCAGGCCAGGGTTGATATGGATACAGAAATTACAATTACTTCTGGTGCAACAGAAGGTCTATTTGTCGCCATCCAGGCAGTCGTGAGACCCGGCGATGAGGTCATCGTTTTTGACCCGGCCTACGATGCATATGACCCGGCAATTACCCTTGCCCAGGGGAAAACCATACATATTCCAATGGATGACGAATTCAAGATTGACTGGCAGCGGGTAAAAGCCGCGGTAACAAAAAACACGCGCGCCATTATGATTAACTCACCACACAATCCCAGTGGCAGCATTTTGACCGGGGCTGATCTCGATGCACTGGAAGCCATCATTGCCCAACAAGAAATCTATGTGATTTCCGACGAAGTTTATGAACACATGGTGTTTGATGGCGAGGCACACCTTAGCGTGCTTAGCAGGCCTGCAATCTATGAGCGGGCATTTGTGATTTCCTCTTTTGGTAAGACCTACCACGCCACGGGCTGGAAGGTCGGATACTGCATCGCCCCGCCGCTTCTATCCACGGAATTTAGAAAAATTCATCAGTTTGTCGTCTTCACAACCCACACCCCCACCCAGTGGGCCCTTGCGGCCTATATGAAACTTGCCCCGGCCCACTGCCAGGAGCTGGTCGGTTTTTATCAAGACAAGCGAGATCTGTTCCTTGATGCAATGAAGGACTCTGCATTTAGCATGAGACAAAGTCAGGGCACCTATTTTCAATTAGCTGACTATCATCAAATATCAGATTTACCTGATGTTGAATTCGCGCAATACCTGACCAGAGAAGTTGGTGTTGCAGCAATACCTATTTCGGTGTTTTATCAGCAGCCTGTGACCTCACGAACCGTCCGTTTTTGTTTCGCTAAAGATGACAAGACCTTGCAGGCTGCCTGTGCAAAACTCAGCGCCATACCAGCACGGGCAACAGGTAGTTAATCCATGGCAACACTTTCTATTAGCCTTGTTCAAACGAGCCTCTACTGGCAAGCGCCGCAGGCCAATCGAGCACATTTCGACGAACTTCTCGCTTCACCACCTGCTGGTAATCTGATTGTATTACCGGAAATGTTCTCAACCGGCTTTTCTATGGCCTCTGACGAACTGGCAGAACCTATGACCGGCGACACGGTTAACTGGTTAGCTGCCAAAGCGAAAGAACTCGGCAAGTCTATTTGTGGCAGCGTCATCATCGAGGCCGATAAGGAATATCTAAATCGATTTTTACTTGCGCAACCAGATGCAGGGTTACACCACTACGACAAGCGCCATCTATTCCGGATGGCCAACGAGCACAATCACTATGCAAAAGGGCTAACGCAACCTGTTATCGACATAGATGGATTCCGACTCTGTCCACAGGTTTGTTATGACCTGCGTTTTCCCGTCTGGAGCCGAAATAGCATTGCCGCCAGCAAACCCTATGATCTGTTAATTTATGTGGCGAACTGGCCAGCGGCCAGGCGCGAACACTGGATAACCCTGCTCCGGGCAAGGGCCATTGAAAATCAGTGCTATGTAATCGGTGTGAATCGCATTGGTACCGATGGGAATGATGTCGCCTATTGTGGTGATTCCCTTGCTATCGATTTTGAGGGGCACATCATGGCGGACCTGGCATCAAGGGACACAATCGAAACAGTTGAGCTCGATACAGCGCCGTTGAACGCCTATCGCGAACGGTTTCCTGCCTGGAAAGATGCGGATGCCTTCCATATATCAGACTAGCCATCAATGCTGGAAATAGGCCTAAAAATAGCCTGATCTAAAGATGAGTGGTAGCATCCCAGCTAAATTCGACGCGACCAATATCGAGGCAAACCATGACAAGAATCAAATTCGGTGCTTTTCTCGCACCTCACCATCCGATCGGCGAACATCCAACATTACAACTTCAACGAGACCTGGATCTGGTTGAACATCTGGACAAGCTCGGGTTTGAGGAATTCTGGTGTGGTGAACATCATTCCACTGGCTGGGAAGTTATTGCCTCACCGGAGATGTTTCTTGCCGCGGCGGCACAACGCAGCCATCGCATTAAACTCGGTACCGGGGTTGTTTCCTTGCCTTATCACCATCCATTTAATGTCGCCCAGCGCATTGTCCAACTTGATCATATGACAGGTGGACGGGCGATCTTCGGTTCAGGTCCAGGCGCACTACCTTCTGATGCCTACACCCTGGGTATTGACCCGATGGTACAACGTGATCGTCAAGATGAAGCCATTGGTGTGATCAAAAAACTGTTAAGCGGTGCCCCAAGATTCGATCATGAATCCGAGTGGTTCACGCTGAAAAATGCAGCCCTGCAACTTCTACCACTTCAGGAAGACCTACCCTTTGCTGTCGCTTCAATGATTAGTCCATCAGGTATGACCCTGGCTGGTAAGTATGGCGCTGGGGTCTTGTCGATTGGCTCTATGTCCACTGCTGGCTTACAGGCATTGCCAACCCAGTGGGGCTTTGCTGAGGATTCGGCGAAGAAACATGGTCAAACGGTTAACCGCGATAACTGGCGTGTGGTGATGAACTTCCACATTGCTGAAACCAGGGAAAAAGCCAGAGAAGAAGCCAAGCATGGGCTACAGCGTTGGCACAATGAATACACCGTCGGCACCCTGATGCGACCAGGTGCAGAAGCTTACGACACACCTGATGAAGCCATTGAAAAGATGGCTATGGGTGATGGGTCCGCACTGATTATTGGCACACCAGATGATCTGATAAATGCCGTTAGAAAAATGTATGAGATTACCGGTGGTTTTGGCACCGTGGTTGGTTTTGTACACGACTGGTGTTCACCAGAAGCAAACTTCCGTAGTTGGGATATGGTTGCCAGATACGTTGTGCCAGAAATTAACGGTTACCTGAATGCTTACCGGGAATCACAACAGAATGTCATTGAAAATCGGGAAGTCTTTGAGCGCGCTGGTCAAGCTGTGGTCTCCAAGATTATGGAAAATGAAGCAGCCGTAAAAGCCATGAGCGAAACCGCGAATGCTGCCTCAGCAATGGAATCCCACAACGCACCTGATCTCAGCAAAGAGTCAAAGTAAACCGTTAATCAGGCCGGACATTAATCACTGTAATTGACGGTGAGTTAATGTCCGGGTCCTCGTGGAAACCGCGGACCAGGACGATTGAATCATTCACTTCTGCAAGCCCAAGGTCGTGTGCAACCCTTCTCACCAGCTCATTAGGATTAACTTTACCTGTCGTCGCGCTTAGTAGTGGAATCACGCCCCAGAGCAAAGACATACGTTGATAAGCCTGCACATCACCCGTAATAGCAACAATAGGTGCGGCCGGGCGCGCTGTGCTAACTGTCGCAGCAGATGTACCACCCTTTGTAATCACCATGACCGCACTGGTCATCAATTGCCTGGATATTTGTGATGTTGCATTAGCAATCACCGTCCAGACAGGGAGTGGTTCGGTCACATCTGTTCGGGTAGCGCTTAAACCATAGGCGCCGCTTTGCCAGAGATGTGCCTCGGTTTGCCGGGCAATACGATGCATGGTGCGCACAGCTTCCTCGGCAAATTCACCGACGGCTGTTTCACCGGACAGCATAATCGCATCAGCCCCACTTTCCACCGCATGAGATACATCGGTGACTTCTGCCCGGGTTGGTCTCGTATTAGTAATCATGGATTCGAGCATCTGGGTTGCGACGATGACAGGCTTGCCCTTCCGCCTTGACAGCTCGATTAGTTTTGTCTGGGCAACAGGCACCTGTTCCGGAGGTAGTTCAACACCAAGATCCCCTCGCGCCACCATAATAGCGTCAGTTGCCTCGAGGATTTCATCAGCGTTTTCCAATGCCTCGGGTTTTTCTATCTTCGAGATAATCTGTGCATCCGTCTTGTGCGCATCTACCAGTTCTCTCAAAGGTGCCAGATCAATAGCTCGTCGAACAAAGGATAAGGCCACATAGTCGACGCCAAGATCTAACGAGAATTTCGCGTCCTCGAAATCCTTTTCAGTCATTGCCGGCGCTGAAACATTGACGCCAGGCAAGTTAATCCCCTTATGATTTCCGAGCTTGCCGCCATGCAGTACCTTGCAATGGATTTCTTCGCCATCCACCTCAATGACTTGAAGTTCAAGCAGACCGTCAGCTAATAAAATGCGGTCAGAGGCTTTTACATCGCTAGCCAACGCCTTGTATTGAGAAGGAATGAGCCCAGGTTCACCCAGCACGTCCCTGGTCGTGATTGTGACCGGGGTGC
>CBDUKY010000139.1:0-7592 GCA_965367925.1 uncultured Pseudomonadales bacterium
AAAAGAAACGCAATAACCTCGAGAATGCTTATTCTATCTATGTAAACAATCAAACAAAACAAGCCGGTGGCGGTTCTGGCCAAGGTGGGCTTGGTGGCGCAGGGAATGTCATCCCCCAGTTCGGCACTGAATTCCTGGACCGTATTGTCGATTTAACCAATGCAGGCGTTGATATTGAATTCAGACAAGAGATGACAACCAAACAGATTGAGCTATCGGATAAATTATCGGAAATAGAATCTGAAGTGGATAGAATTAAGGAAGTGATGCTAGCACTCGATAAGCCATCAGACTCCAGGAGTAATAGTAAGGTTTATATGGCCTATACCGAAAAAGCCGAGCGTGAGCTACCCATCATCCTCTCCAAACTGACTGAGTATTTCGGCATCTCAAGTCGTATTTATAACACAGTAAGTGATGAAGCACTGGGTACAGCTGGCAATCTTTACAAGCTTATCAACAATGAAGTTGAGTTCAGCTCTTCTAGCCCAATTATCAATCAAAATAACATTAAGTTCTTTTTGATTACACTCTTCTTAACCGCTGTTGTGGTTGTCCCCCTCTCCATGATTCAGCGTTCCCTGAAAACCGAGTAACAAAAAAAGCCCGCCATACAGGCGGGCTAAATTTCCACCAGGATCTCGTTACTGTTGAGTTAACTCACTCAACAACAATCCGGCTCGCATTTTTCTCGACCGTCGCCATGCCGATACCTTTTACTGCAGATAATTCTTCCGCAGAAAAGAAAGGACCGTAATTATCACGGTAGTCCACAATAGCTTTGGCGCGGCTTAAACCAACGCCTATGAGGTTTTTCGCCAGGGTTTCCGCATCGTCTGAATTGATATTTACCGTCTTCTCAACCATTGGTTGTTCGGCGGCGACATCATCCCCCAACGCGAGGCTGCCATAAGACACCATTAAAAAAGTAACAAACGCAATAAACAGGTTTTGTGCTTTCATTTTTTACTCCAGATTAAATTTAGGGTTTCGCAAAAGCAAAACAAAATTATCACTGGAGCAGAGGTAACAGCGTAGGACATTCGCCATGCGGCACAGGGTACTTTTCGGCAGTTTGAGTCAGACGAGCGCCAACAAAGAGGTGGGGTTTTTGCCTGTAATGCGTGGTTCGGACGCGAGGATTACATGAGAACTAGACAGGCGCTATTCGCCTTCAAGTCCAAATATCGGCTCGATTGTGCCCCACGACTTGCAGCTCGGACAATGCCAACGCATCTTACGACCATCAAATCCACAGCTCTTACATCGGTATGCTGGTTTATCGGCAACCAACGCTTCTGCAAAGCTGCGAAGAATAGAAAGGTTTTGTTTACTGACCCCATGTGCATTGTCCATATGTAGGTCGATCAACTGTGTTAAACCACGGATGGTAGGGTTTTGTTTTAGATGATTCGCAATAAACTTGGCAACCGCCTCGTCACCATGCTGGCGACGGAGGTATTCCGCCTGATGCAAGACGATGGAAATACTTGGCACGATTTCCAGGCATTCACTCAAGTAGGCTTGTAACTCCTCTTCTGGCAGGTTCCCCAGTCGATAAGCGTCTGCCAATAGATCCAGAGATTCAGGAACATAGATGGGATCCTGGTCCTTGATTCGTTTTAGGCAACGAATCGCTTCCGGGTAGCATCCTTCTGCAAATTCCAATTGGCCCTGCACAAGACTTACCCGCGCATTGTTTGCATCATGACCGATCGCATCGCTAATTGCCTGACGGGCCTCGTCGATTCTCTCTAGCTTGAGCAATTCCTGGGCTATCTCACAGTAATAGTGAGAAATCGCCTGTTCATACTTTTCCGTATCTTCACCAACTGCCAGCAGTTCGCCGATCTCTACTGCCCGATGCCATTCCTTTTCACGCTCATAAATTTCAAGCATGAGCTTCAGGCTCTGTTGGCGAATGTGACCCTTTTCTTGCGAGAGGCGTAGTAACAAGTCTTCAGCCCTATCTAACAATCCAGCGAGCAAGTAATCCTGCGCGAGCTCTAGCTGCACATTACAGATGGTTTCTTTTTCAAGGTTGTCCTGGGTCAGGATATTCTCATGCACTACCACGGCCTTCTCAAGCTCACCCCGTCTACGAAGCAAGCTACCAAGGGCTAGATGAGTTTCGAGCGTATCTTTGTTAACTTCAAGGTCTTCGATAAAGGTCGCCACAGCGCGGTCTGGTTCTTCGTTGAGAAGGTAGTTCAACCCCTCATAGTAATTAGCCCCTGCTGTGTCTGTGCTTTTCACGCGCTCACGGCGACCCATCCACCAGCCAATGCCGATAGCTGCGACGATAAGTACATATAAAAGCCAGTTTTCCACGTCTAATCCACTGTTAACTGTTGTGTTCCGTTTCGACCGGCACCTGTTCAGCCATGACCTTATCAAGGTTCTTATTTACCTTCTGTACCTGGTTTCGTGCTTTTCGCGCTGCCAATCGCAAGCTCGTATTGAGCCAGAAATTTAGCAGACTCGTAACAACTACCCCGGAAACAAAGGCAATCAATACCCACCAGGAAATTGGCCATGCAGGTGTCGAATAGTCCAGAAATGTCAGGACAACATCTTCACTATTATCAGCCGCGGCCAATATCACAACGATGAACACGAGCAGTAGTACCAGCCAAAGCACCAGGTTTTTAATGAATTTCATATCAATATCCGAACCAGGGTAGTCATTATACCGCGCATATCAGAGAGGAGTGTAAAGATCCTATGTGAATCTCCAATGAACAAATCACGAATTCAACCTGGGCGGAGGTCTCCCAGGGTATCAAATAGCGTTCGCGCTCGCGGCAAGTTCAGCCTGAAGCCCACGATTCACGCGCTCTCTAAGCTCTTTACCTGGTTTGAAGTGGGGAACAAATTTACCGGCGAGCGCTACTTTCTCGCCGGTTTTTGGATTTCGACCAAATCGTGCCTCACGGTAGTGAAGCGAAAAACTGCCAAAGCCACGAATTTCTATTCGCTCTCCTGAAGCCAGCGCTTCTGTCATATGGTCTATGACCATTTTGACAGCTAACTCCACATCCCTGGCAGACAACTGGGTTTGAACCGCCGCGATGCGGTCAATCAGCTCCGATTTGGTCATAGGCCATAACTTCTATCTAGTTAGTCGTTGCTAGACCCGTTATCCATTTGCTGCTTGATCAAGTCACCAATGGTAGTTGGGCTAACATCAGTTTCTTTCTCACGATGCTCTCGAATGGCAAGCTCTTCATCAGCCATGTCTTTCGCTTTAATCGAAACACCAAGGGCTCGATTTTTACGATCAACACTAATGATCTTGACTTCGATTTCATCACCAACACTAATGGCATTACGCGCATCTTCAACACGATCAACGCTGATTTCAGAAGCTTTTAGAACACCATCAACTTCATCGGCCATTTCTAGTATGGCTTGCTTGGCATCCACTTCCTTAACCTTACCCATCACAATGGCACCACGTTCATTAACTGCAACATAGTTAGTGAATGGATCTTCCTCTAGCTGTTTCAAGCCAAGGGAAATACGCTCACGTTCAGCGTCGATAGACAGGATAGTTGTTTCAATCTCATCACCTTTAGTGAATCGACGTACAGCTTGTTCGCCAGGTTCATTCCAGGAAATATCTGACAAGTGAACAAGACCATCAATGTTGCCATCTAGACCGATAAAGATACCGAAGTCAGTGATTGACTTAATGTAGCCTTTAATATGGTCGCCCTTGTTATGCAGTACTGCGAACTCTTCCCAGGGATTGCCCTGACACTGCTTGATACCAAGACTGATACGACGACGTTCCTCGTCGATATCAAGAACCATAACTTCTACTTCATCGCCAACCTGAACAACCTTGCTTGGGTGGATGTTACGGTTTGTCCAATCCATTTCTGATACGTGAACCAGACCTTCAACGCCCTCTTCCAACTCAGCGAAACAACCATAGTCAGTCAAGTTAGTTACACGCGCCATGGTGCGTGTAGATTCTGGATAACGCTTGGTGATTGCAACCCATGGATCTTCACCCAGTTGCTTCAGACCAAGTGATACGCGATTTCTTTCACGATCGAACTTCAATACTTTCACGTCAATCTCGTCACCAACAGCAACGATTTCGCTTGGATGCTTGATACGCTTCCAGGCCATATCTGTGATGTGCAGCAAGCCATCAACACCACCAAGATCAACAAACGCACCGTAGTCGGTAAGGTTCTTAACGATACCCTTCACGCTTTGACCTTCTTGTAGGCTTTCTAGCAATGCTTCACGTTCAGCACTATTTTCTTCTTCAAGCACAGATCGCCGAGATACAACAACGTTGTTTCGCTTCTGGTCTAGCTTGATGACCTTAAATTCTAATTCTTTACCTTCCAGATGCTCTGTTTCACGTAAAGGTCGAACATCAACCAGTGATCCTGGTAGGAATGCACGAACATCACGGATTTCAACAGTAAAGCCACCTTTAACGCGACCGCTGATAGTACCCTTGATAACTTCCTGGCCCTCGTAGACCTTCTCAAGCATCATCCAGCTTTCTGCCCGCTTGGCTTTCTCACGAGATAATCGTGTCTCACCAAAGCCGTCGTCAACTGCATCCATTGCTACTTGAACTTCATCACCGACGCTTACTTCAAGTTCACCAGCTTCGTTTAAGAATTGAATGCGAGGAATCACGCCTTCAGATTTTAAACCAGCATGCACTGTGACCCATTCGTTATCGATATCGACAACGGTACCAGTGATAATTGAACCGACCTGCATGTCGATTCCGGCAAGACTTTGCTCAAATAGGTCCGCAAAGCTTTCCATTGATTCGTTAGGTGTTTCGCTAATAGTTTCGCTCATGAATTGTTTCCCGAGTCTTAAGACTCTCATCCGCCTTACCGCTATCGTTGGTGGGTCCAACGACATGACCAATGCTGGCGGGTCTAATTTAGATTTAGGATTCTATCCCTGCCATTGGTGGGCAAAGGTTTCATCCAATTTAGTTTCTCTTTTTAGAGGATGTTTGCTTTCGGTATCAACTCAGGCTTTATCGCTAGAGTTTAGACTCGACAATCTCAAGCACCTTGGCAAACACCGTATCGATGTCAATCTCAGTACTGTCAATTACAACGGCATCGTCAGCAGGTTTGAGGGGGGCAACCTTACGGTTCATGTCCCGCGCATCTCGCTCCTGAATGCTCTGAAAAAGGGCGTGCAGACTAACACCAATATCCTTATCTATCAACTGCTTATAGCGCCGATTTGCACGGGCCTCCGCGCTGGCGGTTAGATAGATCTTCACATCCGCATCCTGGAACACCACAGTCCCCATATCCCGGCCATCAGCGATTAACCCTGGGGGCTGCCGAAAGTCCCGTTGTAGCGCTTTAATGGCATCTCGCACGCTTTCAATTGGTGCTACTCTCGATGCGTCCGCCCCAGCCTCATCAGTTCGCAGGTTTAACGTGACATCCTCGCCCTCGAGCAGGATGCGAATTGGCTCTTCAGGATCATCGGTCGGCTGAAATTCAACATCGAGCTGGCCTGCAAGCCGCGTCAATTCAGCCTCTGCATCAAGTTCAACACCATGTTTACGTGCAGCCAGGCCAATCAGCCGATATAAGGCACCGCTATCGAGCACTTTGAAACCAAGATGTTTAGCTAAACGATGGGTAATCACGCCTTTGCCTGAGCCACTCGGGCCGTCAATGGCAATGACAGGTATATGAGATTCAGACACAAAGGACTCCCTGGCGTTTTGTCTTAAATTCTAAGGTTGATGGGGATCTGTACGACGATTTTTTAGCACTTCACTAAAATGATCTCTCGCGGCCTTTGAGCGTTCAAGGACAGTAAAAAGCTCATCCATCCTGTCCTCCTGGATCAGCGTCCGCATTTCATCAAGATTCGTCAGATACTGATCCAGAATCTCCAACACTGGTGCTCGATTAGTCTGGAAGATATCCCGCCACATGGTTGGATCGGACGCTGCAATGCGTGAGAAATCCCTGAGTCCACCAGCAGCATAGTCAAATATATCGAGACTATTGCCCTGTAAAGAAAGGGTATCTATCAAGGCATAGGCAAGTAGGTGTGGCAGGTGGCTAGTCTGGGCAAGCACCGCATCATGGTGCGCAACAGACATCAGCGTCACTTCTGCGCCCAGACCTTGCCAGATAAGTTTCACTTTTTCGACGGCAGTCTCATCTGTCTCTGGCAATGGCGTCAAAATCACCTTGTGCTGCTTGAACAGATCCGGATTTGCATTACCAACCCCATGCTTCTCTGAGCCTGCTATTGGGTGAGCTGGCACATACTGTCCCGGCACGCTGCCAAAAGCTGCGATGGCGGCATCAATTATCGGTTGTTTAACACTTCCGACATCAGTAATTACTACCGTTTCAGGTAAATCTTTGAGCGCATTAAACACCGCCTGCATACCAGCAACAGGCATGGCCAGGATGACCAGTTCCGCGTCTGTAACGACATCAAGAATTGATGCTGCTTGCCGGTCAATGACCCCAAGTTTCAGCCCCTCAGATAAGGTTTTCGGATCAGGATCATAGGCGGATATATAAACGCCCCCGGCGCGCAGCGCTTTGGCGATTGAACCGCCGATTAAGCCAAGGCCAATAATTGCTACTCGACTAAAAACCCCGTCAGGCATGATTCCACACCATGGTTATTGGCCCACTTTACGATTTAGAACGCGCCGCAGGCTTTCACCAAAGCGAGCATTTTCCTCTTCAAGACCAATAGTGACACGAAGGTGATGAGGCATTTCATATCCAGCAATGGGTCTAACAATAACGCCCTCCCGAAGTAACCCTTCATATATCGGTCCAGCATCCTGATTAAAGTCGATGCTGATAAAATTTCCTACTGAGGGGATATAGCCAAGACCAAGATCTTCACAAATAGCCACTAGCTGCTTCATCCCAACCAGATTCAAATCTACCGCGGCCTTTACATGGGCCTGATCCGCCAGGGCAACTTCTGCGGCTACCAGGGAAAAGCTATTTACGTTGAAAGGCTGGCGAACTCGATTCATCAAGTCAGCAATGTCAGGGTGGCTGATAGCGTAGCCGATTCGCAAGGCAGCGAGACCATAGGCCTTGGAGAAGGTCCGCGTTACAACAAGATTAGGATAGTCTCTGGTCAAAGCGATACCATCAGGGTATTGCGCTTCCTGCACATATTCAAAGTAGGCTTCATCAAGCACAACCAGCACATCAGAAGGCACCTGATCGAGAAAACCAGTCAGGGTTTCGCGATCGATCCAGGTACCTGTTGGATTATTCGGGTTGGCAATAAATATCATCCGGGTATGGTCAGTAATCGCTGTCAGCGTCGCATCAAGGTCCTGACCGAAGTCCCGGGCCGGTATCACCTTGAGGGTAGCACCGGTGACCTTTGTGGCGAGCGGGTAAACGACAAAAGAATGCTGAGAACAGATCGCCTCACAGCCGGGTCGCAAATAGACACGAGCAAGCAGTTCCAATACATCATTTGACCCGTTGCCCATGGTAATAGATCGGGTTTCAACACCAAGGTGTACCGCTAGCTTTTCTTTTATGGCGTAGGCACTGCCGTCCGGGTAACGCGCAAGCTCC
>CBDUKY010000140.1:0-7590 GCA_965367925.1 uncultured Pseudomonadales bacterium
AGTGTACTTCTGCATGTGTAGGGTCAAGGGTATGTGCTTGCTGCCAGTGACCCAGGGCCTTTTTTGCGAGCCCCGCTTTGCGAAACCAACTGACGTCAGCAACGCGGGTCAACTTCACTGAACCGAGCACATAGTGACTTTCGACATGTGCTGGATGTCTCGCGATATTCTTCTCTAACACGGCTTCAGCTTTTTCCAATTGCTTATCGCGGAATAGACTTCTAGCAAAATAAAACTGTATATCTGCATGATTCGGATACTGTTCAGCCAGGGCTGCAAATTGCCTGAGGGCCCCGGCATAGTCAGCCTGGGAGAAGCTATCTAATGCAAGGTCAAGCCTGTTGCCAGGACCAGAGCTGTCAGACAATTGGGTGATATTGTCTGCCTGTACTGGTAGCGATAAACCTATCAGCATCAGCAATGATGTGAATATTCGTCGAAGCATTATGGGTTCTCGAGTCATAAGCAGAACATAGTGCAGGCGCATTCCTCTGGCAATCAATGTTTGAGAGGTAGCTGCATAGTCAAAAAGTCATTATAGGGAGAATACGTGCTGAAATCTTCGCTGGATGACCGCCAGCTAGGTTTTTCCCCGGGACAAGGTACAATGTTCGTTCATCTAGTAAGGCGATAATGTAAACATGGTCAAGCGTCCGTTGGTGGCTGGTTCACTCTGCCTTTTGTTTGCGATCCTTGGTCTTGGTGTCTGGAATACGTTGATAAAGGACAAGGTCATACCGAAACGATTTGGCATTGTGGAAACTGGTGCGGTGTATCGCAGTGGTCAAATTGATCCCTGGTTAATTGAGCGCACCCTTGCAGAAAATCAAATTAAAACCGTAATAGATCTTCAGTATTGGGAAGAAAAACCAGGCATTCTTGCTGAACAAGCCGCGATCGAAAAGCTAGGTCTTGTTGGGCTACGATTTCCACTTGATGGCAATGGTACGGGTAATATCCAGAGTTATGTCAGCGCAGTTAAAGCCTTACACAAGGCACGTCTGGCAGGAGAACCCGTACTGGTGCATTGTGCGGCAGGTAGCCAAAGAACCGGCGGTGTGCTTGCCGCATACAGGACCCTTGTCCAGGGTGTTTCAGCGGAAGACGCGGTTGCAGAAATGGCACAGTTTGACTGGGACCCAGAAACAGACCAGATACTGCTCGATTACTTAAATGAGCATATTGGCTATCTTGCTGAACAGATGCATCAAAGCGGGATTATTGATCAGGTACCAGCCTCCCTGCCCTATTTCAAAAATCCACTGGCCGAATAAGTATGCTCTAATCGCATCGACACCAGCGATTAAATAGCAGGTAAAAAAAAGGGGTGACAATCGTCACCCCTCAAATTTTTACACTGTCATCGAGAATTATCGATCTAGTGTGGCTCGCCGTCTTTATGACTTAGAACTGGTTCATGGTGTTGTCTTTACCACCAGCCAACAAGGCATTATCACCAGAGAAGTACTCTTTGTGATCATCACCCATGTTGGAACCGGCCAGATCCTGGTGTTTCACGGAAGCCATATCACGTCGGATTTCCTGACGCTGAACATCCCTTACGTAAGCCAACATACCAAGGTCACCGAAGTAGCCTTCAGACAAGATGTCTGTGCCCAGTGCAGTTTCGTGGTAAGTAGGTAGCGTAATCAGGTGATGGAAAATACCAGCTTCGCGCGCCGCATCCTTCTGGAAGGATTGCACCCAGCGATCAGCTTCTTGCGCAAGTTCAGAGCTATCGAACTTCGCGTCCATCAAACCTTTTGGATCATCGGCAGGATCAGGGTAGGCAGACAAATCTTTACCGGCTGCTTTCCATTCTTCAAATACCTGGTTACGGAAATTCAGCGTCCAGTTGAATGAAGGAGAGTTGTTGTAAACCAGTTTTGCATCAGGTACATGCTTGCGAATCTGATCAACCATGCTTGCAATTTGTCCTACGTGTGGCTTTTCAGTCTCGATCCATAGCAGGTCAGCGCCATGGTTCAAGCTAGTAACACAGTCTAGAACAACACGGTCAACACCGGTGCCGTCACGGAAAGAGTAAAGGCCGTTGTCCAATCGGATTGGCTTAACTAGTTTGCCATTCTGATGGATTGTGATGTCATTTTCTTTCAGCTCAGAAACGTCATGAATTTCTTGAGTTTCAAGGAATGCATTGTATTGGCTAGCCAGGTCACCTGGTTCGCGAGATACAGGTACTTTCTGAGTCAAGTTAGCACCAAGTGAGTCAGTTCGCGCCACAATAATACCGTTATCAACACCAAGCTCTAAGAATGCGTAGCGGATAGCGTTGATCTTTGACAGGAAGTCTTCATGAGGTACGGTTACTTTACCGGCCTGGTGACCACACTGCTTGGCGTCAGATACCTGATTTTCTACCTGAATTGCACAAGCACCAGCTTCAATCATTTTCTTGGCTAGCAGATAGGTTGCTTCTTCATTACCAAAACCGGCATCAATGTCAGCAATAATTGGCACGACGTGAGTTTGGAAGTTATCAATACGAGCGATAGCTGCATCAACATCACCGCCATTTGCTCGTGCTTCATCTAGCTCGACAAAGATGTGTCGTAGTTCTCGTGCATCTGCTTGCTTGAGGAAGGTGTAGATTTCTTCGATCAGCGCTGGAACCGTTGTCTTCTCGTGCATGCTCTGGTCAGGTAATGGACCGAATGAAGAACGAAGAGCTGCCACCATCCAACCACTCAGGTAGATGTAGCTCTTGTCCATTGTTCCACGGTGCTTTTTCACACTCATGGCAAGTTGTTGGGCCGTAAAACCGTGCCAGCAACCGAGAGACTGGGTGTACTTAGAAGAATCAGCGTCATATTCAGCCATGTCTTTGCGCATAATATCTGCTGTATATCTGGCAATATCCAAACCAGTTTTGAATCTGTTTTGAAGATCCATTCGGGCTGCATACTCTGAATTAATGCCGATCCAGGTAGGGTTCTGAGACTTAATCGCCTCAAGTCGCTTGATATCGTCGAGATATGCTGACATTTGTCGTTCCTCGTATAGAAATAGGGATTAGTAAAGGGTCAGTGGCCGCGCAATTTAGCAGCGCATTAGGCAGAAAGTAATGGAATATTTGGACAGTAATACTTTCCAGTTTTTCATTGATTGGCCGGGTTCGTCTTTCTGTCCATCCAGCGTTATGCTGCAGGCAGACGTTAAAAGATACAGCTGACAGACAGGCTAGATTAAACCGACTGATGGGAGGATGCGATGCATTTAAGCTGGCAGATAGGCGATGTAACAATAACCCGGTTGCTGGAACTGGAGATGCCCGTTGCCTATACAGAGAAGGGTGCGCTGATCAAAGAGGCAACGCCAGCCGCGTTGAAGGAAATTCCCTGGCTCTATCCGAATCATGTAACCGAGGATGGAAGCCTGAGATTATCGATCCATGCACTCTTAATTGAAGCTGACGGCTTAAAGCTGATTGTAGATACCTGTTTCGGCAATGATAAACCCTCTGCCCTGACCGGTGGTAAAGCGCTACAAACAGCATTTCTTGAGGACCTGACTGCGCTTGGCTGGCAGCGGGAGCAGGTCGATCTGGTTGTCTGCACACATCTGCATATTGACCATGTGGGCTGGAATACGATGAAACAGGGTGATAACTGGGTGCCTACCTTCCCAAATGCACGCTATCTAATGGGTGAAGATGAATATAACTACTGGCGCAAGAGTGAGGCAACCGGGCAAAAAACAGTTATGGCTGCCTCGGTGACGCCTGTTTTTGATGCCGGCCTGGTTGATCTGGTCGCCACCAATCATCAAATATCACCGAGCGTGAGGCTTGTGCCAACCATTGGCCATACACCTGGCCATGTCAGTGTAATGATTGAGTCTGCTGGAGAGCGTGCGATGATTACTGGCGACTTTATGCATAATCCCTGTCAAATCGCCCGACCGGACTGGTGCGCGAGCTTTGATGAGGACCCACAAGCCGCTGCAGCCACCAGGTGGAAAATACTAAAGCAGGTCGCGGATTCTTCGACCCTGGTTATCGGTACCCATTTTGCGACCCCAACGGCGGGGAAGATAGTCAGTGATGGTAGTAGCTTCCGCTTCAGCCACTGAGTAGGCTGATGTGAGGGATATTTGCGATGGCTTGCTCACCAGTTGATGGCTTTTGAGGGTCTTATATCTAGCGGACCAAAAAGGAAATAGATCGATGAAGTTTGTGGTTTTAATTTTGATGCTCTTTTCAGTCTCGAGCTATGCTGATGTTATCAGCAGTGGTGAAGGTGGATTCCACATCAAGATGAGCATTTCAGTACATGCCACACCAGAACAGGCTTATCAGCAGTTTCTTGAGATTGGTCAATGGTGGGATGCTGAACATACCTGGTGGGGGGATGCTGGCAACCTCTCGCTTGATCCGACCGCAGGCGGCTGTTTCTGTGAAATTGCCGGTGATAAATCCGTTCAGCACTTAACGGTGGCCTATGTGAATCCAGGTAAGGAAATACGCCTGCTCGGCGGTCTTGGTCCGTTACAGCAGTTAGGCTTACAAGGGGTGTTAATTTTCAAGTTTATCCCCTCCTCTGACAATGACACGACGATCGTTCAGGAATACAAGGTTTCTGGCTATGACCCGAAGGGTCTGGCATATCTGGCGCCGATTGTAGACAAGGTTCAGACAGGGCAATTACGTAACCTGGTTAGCCGTTTTACGACCAGGCACTAGTCTCTGTAAAAATAAGGCAAAAAAAAGCTAGGCTTTGCTCGCCTGGCGTTCTTTAGTTTCTTTGATGACCTCGTCAGCAACATTCTTAGGACAAGCCGAATAGTGGCTAAATTCCATTGAGAATTGACCGCGACCGGAGGTCATGGTCCGCAGGTCACCGATGTAGCCAAACATTTCTGACAAGGCAACTTCAGCCTTAACACGGACACCTGTGGCGCCTGCGTCCTGGCCCTGGATCATGCCGCGACGACGGTTCAGGTCGCCGATGACATCACCAACATGGTCGTCAGGTGTAAACACATCGACCTTCATGATTGGTTCCATTAGCTGTGGTCCAGCTTTTGGCATGGTCTGGCGATATGCAGCTCTTGCCGCTAGCTCATAGGCAATAGCTGAAGAGTCAACTGCGTGGAAGGCACCGTCAAGCAGTGTCAATTTCACGTCAAGACATGGATAGCCAGCTAGTGGACCTTCTTCAAGGCTGTTCTTAAAGCCCTTCTCAACCGCAGGCCAGAATTCCCGTGGCACATTACCACCGGTGACCTTGGATTCGAATTCGAAGCCAATACCTGTTTCGGCAGGTTCAACAACATAATCGATCTTCGCAAATTGTCCTGCACCACCAGTTTGCTTCTTATGAGTGTAGGAGTCTTCGACTCGCTGGGTAATCGATTCACGGTAGGCAACCAGAGGCTTACCAACCTGAACTTCGACCCCGTGAGTACGCTTTAGGATATCCACTTTGATATCCAGGTGAAGCTCACCCATACCCATGATGATGGTTTCACCAGATTCTTCGTCTGTTTCAACGCGGAATGATGGGTCTTCCTGAATCATCTTGGAAAGTGCAACACCCATTTTTTCTGCCCCACCTTTGTCTTTAGGTGAAATAGACATCTTAATCACTGGATCTGGGAAGACCATTGGTTCAAGGGTTGCTGGGTTGTTTGGATCACATAATGTATGTCCAGTCTGGGTATTCTTCATACCAATCAGGGCAACGATGTCACCCGCCTGGGCTGAATCACGTTCGATCCGCTCATCGGCATGCATCTCAACGATTCGGCCAATTCGCTCGGTCTTACCCGTAAAGGTATTAAGAACACTGTCACCCTTCTTCAATTTACCTGAGTAGATTCGAGTAAAGGTCAGTGCGCCAAATCGGTCATCCATAATTTTGAATGCCAGTGCACGTAATGGTCGACTTGGATCAACCGTTGCAACTTCACCTGTCTCAACACCTTCAAGATCCACTTCCGGCTGAGGCTTAACCTCAGTTGGATTAGGCAGGTAATCAACAACGGCATCGAGGATAAGCTGGACACCTTTGTTTTTAAAGGCAGAACCACAGTAGGTTGGGAAGAAGTCTAGATTAATAGTGCCCTTGCGGATACAACGCTTCAGGTCCTCTAGTGAAGGTTCTTCACCTTCTTCAAGGTAGCTCATCATAAGCTCTTCATCTTGCTCAACAGCAGTTTCGATCAAGGCTTCTCGATATTCTTCAACCAGATCAACCATATCTTCAGGAATTGGTTTAATGTCAAAATTTAGCGGATCACCTGAATCGTCCCAGACATAGGCTTGTTGTGTTAGCAGATCAACAACACCGACAAAATTCTCCTCTGTGCCGATAGGTAAAACCATAACTAGAGGCTGAGCAGCCAGTACGTCTTTAACCTGCTTTACGACGCGATAGAAATCAGCGCCAAGTCGATCTAGTTTGTTAACGAAGATGATTCGCGCAACTTCTGATTCGTTCGCATAACGCCAGTTAGTTTCAGACTGTGGTTCAACACCACCTGAGCCACAGAAAACCCCAACACCACCGTCAAGTACCTTCAAAGAACGATAAACTTCAATTGTGAAGTCAACGTGTCCAGGTGTGTCGATAATATTTAGCTGGTGGTCTTTCCAGAACGTGGTTGTTGCCGCAGACTGAATAGTAATGCCGCGTTCTTGTTCCTGTTCCATAAAATCGGTTGTCGCTGCACCATCATGGGTCTCACCAATTTTGTGAATTTTACCGGTAATATTCAGGAATCGTTCTGTAGTAGTGGTCTTTCCGGCATCAACGTGGGCGAAAATGCCGATATTTCGATAACGGCTGAGTTCTGTCATGGCACTTGCTCTGTGGTGAATTCTTGGGTTTTGGAGATTTAAAAAGCGCGCCATCTTATATGCTGACGCGTCTATAATCCAGCGCCGTGTCAAATGATTTGGCACCAGCGACGGAATCTCTGGTCGAATCTTGTAAGAAAAGCCGAAACATCGGCCTTTTAGCAGGTCCGAGGCGCTGGACTGGGTCTATTATAAACAGTTGAGGAGCAGGTGTGTTAAGCATAGAAAGTGTCAATGTTGGCGGCGATCGACCACTAAAAATAGGTGAGCGAGATACCCGGAGCGGTATTTATAAGCAGCCGGTTGACCATCCAGTGGAAGTCAAACCCCTCGGTATTACCGGTGATTGCGTCATAGATACCCGTCATCATGGTGGGCTAGATCAGGCCCTGTACCTGTATCGTGTCGAAGACTATGAATGGTGGCAAGCCCAGCGACCATTGCCCACGATTGCCGGGCTGTTTGGTGAGAACCTCACCCTCAGAGGGATTCCTGAGCCTGGTCTAGATATTGGCAGCAGAATGCAGTTTGACCAGGTGCTGCTCGAAGTAACGGCACCACGAATTCCCTGTGGCACCCTGGCGGCCCGCATGGATGATAAGCAGTTTGTGAAAACGTTTCTTGATGCAGGGCGACCAGGCTTTTATTGCCGGGTACTGAAGCCGGGTACTTTGCAGACCGGAGAGACTGGCCTGCTAATCGAACCAGACTATAAAAGCCTATCCACCTGTCAGCTCTATGAGGATGTACGCCGTAAACTATCGATTGAG